>NZ_JBFUKU010000033.1:0-54339 GCF_056400685.1 Pseudomonas sp. P5_A12
ACTACACACCGTCCGCCGAACGCTGCATTTGTTGGGACGATCCGACCCTCGCCATCGACTGGCAGCTGGAGCAAGCCCCGCAGCTGTCGGCCAAGGATCAGAACGGTCAGCGCTTTCTAGAGGCTGATCTGTTTCCATGAGAATACTCATCATTGGTCAAAACGGTCAGGTCTCCCGTGAGTTGCAACAGCGCCTGGGTGATGTCGGTGAATTGATTGTGCTGGGGCGCGATCAGCTTGATCTGGCTCAACCGGATCAGATTCGTCGGCAGGTCCAGCGCGTTCGTCCCGACCTGATCATCAACGCGGCGGCTCACACCGCTGTCGATCAGGCGGAGAGCGAACCTGCCCTGGCATTTGCCATCAATGCGACCGGACCGGGTGTATTGGCCGAAGAAGCGCTGACCCTGGGCATCCCGCTGATTCATTACTCGACCGATTACGTGTTCGACGGCAGCAAGACCGAGCCTTACAACGAAGACGATGTGCCCAATCCGCTCGGCGTCTATGGCAAGAGCAAATGGGCCGGCGAACAGGCGATCACGGCGGTTCAAGGGCAGCACCTGATCTTGCGCACCAGCTGGGTTTACTCGATCCACGGCCGTAATTTCCTGCTGACCATGCAACGCCTGCTGCAAGAAAAACCGGAATTGCGCATTGTCGCCGACCAGATCGGCGCGCCCACCTGGGCTGGCACAATTGCCGGCAGCACCGTCGCGCTGATTGAACGCTGGCAAGCGGGACAGGCCGGTGCCTGGGGTACGTATCACCTGACAGCACAAGGTGATACGTCATGGTTCGGCTTCGCCCAGGCCATTGGCGATGCGCTTCGGGAACAGGGCAAGCCGTGCGCCAGCCTGGTGCCGATTCCGTCCACCGACTACCCGACACCAGCGGCCAGGCCGCTGAACTCACGCCTCGACTGCAGTCGGCTGCAGCGCGAATGGGGCGTCAGCCAGCCTGACTGGCAAAGCGCGCTGCGCGAGTGTCTTGCCGAGCAAGCCTAGGCATAATGCGCCTATACCCACAGGCGCCTGATGCTCATGACTCCGACCCTCCCTCGCAGACCCCGCTGGCGCAGCCTCGCCCTGCTGGCGCTGTGCCTGGCGCCGTTACTGTGGCCGCTGCAACACCTGGCCGAGCGTTACTACCGCAGCGAGCTGGCCGGGCAGAACCGTCAGACCCTCGACCTGTACGTCGCCAACCTGTTGGGCACGCTGCACCGTTATGAGGTCTTGCCGCAAATCCTCGGCGACCTGCCAGCCTTGCGCGCCGTACTAGGCGCGCCCGATGATGGCGTCACCCAAGGCAATGCCAACCGCTTGCTGAAAAACATCAGTACCCAAACGGGCGCCGAAGTCATGTACTTGATGGACACGAGCGGCAAGACGCTGGCGGCGTCCAATTGGGATAAACACGACAGCTTCGTCGGGCGTAATTTTTCTTTCCGGCCCTATTTCAGCGAAGCCATGGCCGGGCGGCTCGGACGGTTTTTCGGTCTTGGCACGACCTCAGCCAAACGCGGCTATTTCTTTGCTGCTGCGGTCCGCGACGGCGAAAAAATCATCGGCGTACTGGTGGTCAAAGTCGATCTGGACCACACCGAAAGCCTCTGGGGCAAAACCCCGGAACAGTTGCTGCTGACCGATCAAAACGGCGTGGTCATTCTCACGTCGCGACCGGAGTGGCGCTTCCGCTCGACCCGCCCGTTGACCGATGAAGAAAACAAGGCCATTACCGCGATTCAACCGTACCCGACCCGCGATCCAAAGCCGTTGAAACTCAATCCCAATGCCTGGCTGACGCAAACACGGCAGATCGCCGAAACCGGCTGGAACGTCAGCATCCTCGCCCCGCGCACCTTGATTAACCGCCCGGTCCGCACGGTGGTCGCCATCGGTGGCGCAACGCTGTTGGTGTTGATGCTGCTGCTCGGGCTGATGATGCAGCGCCGCCGTCATTACCTCGAACGGATCGCCTTCGAAGCCAAGGCCAGGCGCGAACTGGAAGGCCGGGTCGCCGAGCGGACCAGCGACCTCGAAGGCCTCAACCGGCGCCTGAAACAAGAAGTGCTGGAACGCGAACACGCCCAGCAGGAGCTGGTGCGCGCGCAGGATGATCTGGTCCAGGCCGGTAAATTGTCGGCGCTGGGAACCATGTCGGCGAGTATCAGCCATGAGCTCAATCAGCCACTGGCGGCGATTCGCAGCTACGCGGAAAACGCCGAAGTGCTGCTCGATCATCAACGCACCGACGATGCACGCGGCAACCTCAAGCTGATAAGCGAATTGACCGGGCGCATGGCCTCGATCATCGCTCACCTGCGCGCCTTTGCCCGGCGTGATCGTCACGCGCCGGAAAGCGTTGCACTGCAACCAGCGCTGGATGACGCGCTGGCATTGCTGGCCAAGCGCCGACGCAGCATGGAAGTCGAGCTGATCCGCGACTTGCCGGCCGCCACGTTGTGGGTCGAGGCCGGGGAAACCCGCTTGCGTCAGGTCCTCGGCAATCTGTTGGCCAACGCCCTCGATGCGCTGACTGAAAAAGGCCCGCCGCGTAAACTCTGGTTGAGTGCCCAATCCACCGCTGACGGCGTCAATCTGTACATTCGTGATAACGGCCCCGGCTTTTGCATGGAAGCCTTGGGGCGTGCCAGTGAACCCTTCTACACCACCAAGACCCGCACTCAAGGGCTTGGGCTGGGGTTGGCGATTTGCGAAACCCTGATGCGTGCCTTCGGGGGTGAACTGTCGTTCGCCAACCACAAGGAAGGCGGCGCGTTGATTACCCTGAAACTGCGCGCAGGCGCGCCGGGCGTGAGCCTGCAACCGTCCGAGGACCGAAGTGCATGACCATCGACAGCCGCATTCAGGTCGTGTTGATCGACGATGATCCCCACCTGCGTCAGGCCCTGAGCCAGACACTTGACCTCGCCGGCCTGAAAATCCTGCCGCTGGCTGAAGCCAAAGGCCTGGCCGCACAATTGGAACGTGACTGGCCCGGCGTGGTGGTCAGCGACATTCGCATGCCGGGCATGGACGGCCTCGAACTGCTGACCGAACTGCACGCCCAGGACCCGGAGCTGCCGGTGCTGCTGATCACCGGCCACGGCGACGTACCGCTGGCCGTACAAGCCATGCGCGCCGGGGCCTATGACTTCCTGGAAAAACCCTTCGCCAGCGATGCCCTGCTCGACAGCGTGCGCCGCGCGCTGGCCTTGCGTCGCTTGGTGCTCGATAACCGCAGCCTGCGTCTGGCCCTGAGTGATCGCAACGAATTGAGCACCCGACTGGTCGGGCAATCGGCGCCGATGTTGCGTCTGCGCGAGCAGATTGGCGCACTGGCCGCGACCAAGGCCGATGTGTTGATTTTGGGTGAAACGGGCGCAGGCAAAGAAGTCGTGGCCCGGGCGCTGCACGATTTATCGAACCGTCGCAATGGTCCGTTCGTGGCGATCAATGCCGGCGCGCTGGCCGAGTCCGTGGTGGAAAGCGAGCTGTTCGGTCACGAGCCCGGGGCGTTCACCGGCGCGCAAAAACGTCGCATCGGCAAATTCGAATTCGCCAACGGCGGCACGCTGTTCCTCGACGAAATCGAAAGCATGAGCCTGGACGTGCAGGTGAAATTGCTGCGCTTGCTGCAGGAGCGCGTCGTCGAGCGTTTAGGCGGCAATCAGTTGATCCCGCTGGACATTCGCATCATCGCCGCGACCAAGGAAGACCTGCGTCAGTCCGCCGATCAAGGGCGTTTCCGCGCCGACTTGTATTACCGCCTGAACGTCGCGCCGCTGCGTATTCCACCGCTGCGCGAGCGCGGTGAAGACGCGTTGGTGTTGTTCCAGCATTTCGCCGATGAAGCCAGCGCCCGCCACGGTTTGCCGCCCCATATGCTGCAACCGGGGCAACGCGCCCTGCTGCTGCGCCACACCTGGCCCGGCAACGTACGCGAACTGCAAAACGCCGCCGAACGCTTCGCCCTGGGCCTGGAACTGGCGTTGGACAACACTACGCCGGAAGGCGGAACCAGCTCGACGGCTGAAAGGTTCAGCGGTGGCTTGAGCGAGCAAGTGGAAAACTTCGAAAAGAACCTGATCGCCGCTGAGCTCGCGCGCTCTCACAGCTCCGTGCGCAGCCTCGCTGAAGCGCTGGGCATCCCGCGCAAAACCTTGCACGACAAGCTGCGCAAACATGGGCTGAACTTCGCCGGCGGCGCCAGTAGCTCTTCCGACGATCTCGATTGAGCGACCGTTAAATCATCACCTTCAACCAAGAGGCCCGCGCATGAACCGCGACAGTCGTTACCTGGAATCCATTCTCCATCACGACATCCCCCTGACGCAGGCCATGGGCATCAAGGTGCTCGACTGGCACGACCAGCAACTGCGCCTGTATTTGCCGCTGGAAGCCAACGTGAATCACAAAAGCACCATGTTCGGCGGCAGTCTGTATTGCGGCGCGGTGCTGGCGGGTTGGGGCTGGCTGCATTTGCGCTTGCGTGAGGAAGGGATCGAAGACGGGCACATCGTGATTCACGAAGGGCAGATCAGCTATCCACTGCCGGTGACCATGGACGCGACAGCGATTTGCCAGGCGCCGAGTGCAGCGGTGTCGAAGAAGTTTTTGGCGATGTATCAACGCTATGGTCGGGCGCGGTTGACGCTGCATTCAAGGATTGTGAATGTCGGCAGTGATGAGGATGCGGTGAGGTTTACGGGGCAGTACGTCCTTCACCGTTGAAGCAAAAATTCGCAGCCTCGTTTCACTCGACAGCTCCTACAGGAGATCGCGCGCCCCTTGTAGGAGCTGTCGAGTGAAACGAGGCTGCGATCTCTTGATCTTTACGCCCGTGCCAACGACAGCAGTTTTTCACGCCAGGCCGCCTTGGCTGGCAGCGCCAAAAAGAACTCATTCAACAACGATTCCCGTGCCGGATAACAAAACGGTGCACCGCTCAAGTCCAATACCTCGCCGCCGGCACCTTCCAGCACGCCTTGCGCCGCCGCCGTGTCCCACTGCGAAGTCGGCGCCAGACGCGGATAACAATCCGCCGCCCCTTCCGCCAACAGGCAGAACTTCAGCGAACTGCCAATATTGACCAGTTGCAACTCGCCCAGACTGTCGCTCAACCCCGCCAACAAGCGCTCCTGCTCCGGGCTCGAATGTCGACGACTGGCGACCACGGTAAACGCCTCTCCCGCAGCAGGCACTTGGCGAACCTGGATCGGCAATGGCTGGCTGTCCTTATCGCCGCGCCATGCGCCCAAACCTGCACCACCAACGTAGAAACGCCCGTTGGTCGGCATCGACACCACACCAAACACCACCCGCCCCTGCTCGATCAGCGCAATGTTGACGGTGAACTCTTCACTGCCGGAAATGAATTCCTTGGTCCCGTCCAACGGGTCCACCAGCCACCACCGCTGCCACCCGGCGCGCACGCTTTGCGGGATGTTAGCGTCTTCTTCGGACAACACCGGGATGCTTGGGTCCAGTGCAGTCAAGCCGGCCAGAATCAAATGGTGAGCCGCCAGGTCTGCGGCGGTGACTGGAGAATCATCAGACTTGGTCGTCACCGCGGTGCCGGTACGCCAGAACGGCAGAATCGCTTCGCCTGCCTTCAACGCCAGTTCGACCACTGGCGCCATCAATGGATGCGGGAAATTCATGGCAGAAAAACCCCGCGCTGGGTCAGCAGATCACGGGCCAGATACAGCGCCGCCAAGGCACGGCCCTCAGTGAAGCGCGGGTTCTGCGCCAACGCGGACAGCTCACGCAAGTTGATCCTTTCCACGCCCATTGGCTCAGGCTCGTCGCCCTCAAGGCTTTCTTCATACAGATCGGTAGCCAGTACCACCTGGATCTTCTGGCTCATGTAACCGGGCGATAACGATAACTCGGTCAGATGCTCCAGCTGCCGCGCGCCATACCCGGCTTCTTCCTTGAGCTCACGCACAGCCGCCGCCAGCACGTCTTCACCCGGCTCGATCAAGCCTTTAGGCAAAGACAGCTCATATTCATCCGTGCCGCCGCAGTATTCCTCGACCAACACCGCATGATCCGAATCGAGCATGGCGACGATCATTACCGCGCCATACCCCGCGCCCTTGCCGACCAAACGCTCGTACGTGCGCTCCACGCCGTTGGAAAAGCGCAGTTTCAGCTCTTCGACACAGAACAAACGGCTGGTGGCGACGATCTCGCGGGCGAGTACGGTGGGTTTCTGGCGCATAAAAAGCTCCTTGGCGTGAACGCGTTACTATACAGGCTGTTTGAAAGCTGCTGCGCTCGGGATTGCTGCGTCAAAAACAGGCTCGGACGGGTCATTTACAACTCGTAAACTCCCCGTCCTCGCCTGTTTTTTCCTTGCACTCCCTTCGCTCGCGACGCTTTCAAACCAGCCTATACCCGGCCTATCCTGATTGTTGACCTCGGATATCTCTTTTACCGCTGGAGAAGTTTTTTATGTCCCTGCTGCCCTGGCGCGACATCGACACCGTTCTGCTGGACATGGACGGCACGCTGCTGGACCTGCACTACGACAACCATTTCTGGATGGAGCACTTGCCACAGCGTTACGCCGAGTTGCACGGGGTGAGCCGGGCCATGGCCGAGATGGAATTGCAGCCGCTGTTCGAGCGCAATGCCGGCCAGTTGCAGTGGTACTGCCTGGATTTCTGGAGCGCCGAATTGAAACTGCCGGTGCGCGAACTGAAACTGGAAACCGCTCATCTGATCGCCTTGCGCCCGGATGCGGATACGTTTCTGGCGGCAATCAAACAGGCAGGCAAGCGTGTGGTGTTGATTACCAATGCCCACCGGGATTCGCTGTCATTGAAGCTGGAAAGGATTGAACTGGCGCCGTACTTCGAGCGCTTGATCAGCTCGCATGATTACGGTTTTCCCAAAGAGAATGCGCAGTTCTGGGAGGCGTTGCAGGCCGATATCGGCTTTGATCCGGCGCGCAGTCTGTTTATCGACGACACGTTGCCGATCCTGCGCAGTGCGCGCCGTTTTGGTGTCGAGCATTTGTTGGCAGTGAGCGAGCCGGACAGCCGCAAAGGGCCCAAGGACACGGCGGAGTTTGCGGCGGTGGGGGATTATCGGGAGCTTATCGCAGGGCTCTGAGACCGAGTCGCATCCATCGCGAGCAGGCTCGCTCCCACATTAGATCTTCAGTGAATGCAGAACTGTGGGAGTGAGCCTGCTCGCGAAAGCGGTCTTGAGGATTACTCGGGAATGCGCAACGACTGCCCCGGATAAATCTTGTTCACGTCTTTGAGCATCGGTTTGTTGGCTTCGAAGATTTTGTTGTACTTGTTGGCATCGCCATACACGCGCAAGGAAATCGCGCTGAGGGTGTCGCCCTTCACCACGGTGACAAACACCGCAGCCTTCGCCACCGGCCCGGTTACGGTGATTTGGTCATCAACACTGCCCACACCGGCAATATTGCCCACCGCCAGCAGAATCTTTTCTTTCTCTTCCTGACTGCCGACTTCCCCGGTCACGGTCACTTTGTCGCCATCGACCGTGGCCTGCACATTCGGGTTACCCAGGCCAACCTTGCTGATGTGCTCCTTCAACTGCTCGCTGGCATTGGCGTTGCCGGGGGTCAGCAGATCGAGCAGTTTTTCGCCGGCTTCCTTCACAAAGCTAAAAATACTCATGGTGCACTCTCCTTGGGTTTAGGTTTCCAGACGCAAGAGACTAGACCAAGCGGGTAACCCCCGGTTCCAACCCGACCAATGACGTTGATCTGGCGCAAGCGCTAGAATCCCCTCCTTCACCGCGCCCTGGAGCGAAGATGGACATCAAGCAACTGAAATTCCTCATCGCCCTCGACGAAACCCGGCACTTCGGCCAGGCCGCTGCCCGCTGCCACATCACCCAGCCGACCCTGTCCATGCGCCTACGCAGCCTCGAAGAAGAACTTGAGTTGCCTCTGGTCAATCGTGGGCAGCGCTTTGAAGGGTTTACCGCACCAGGTGAGCGTGTGCTGGCCTGGGCGCGCACAGTGCTGGCGGCTTACGACGGCTTGCAGGCTGAAGCTGCGGCTTGTCGCGGTAACCTGGTCGGTACGTTGCGATTGGGCGTGGTGCCGCTGTCGAGTTTCGATCCGCTGCCGCTCATGCAACGCTTGCACGCTGAACACCCGAACCTGCGTTTCGAACTGTCGGCGTTGAGTTCCGAGCAAATTCTCGAGCAGCTGTCGAACAACCGTCTGGACCTCGGTGTGTCTTATCTCGAGCGTCTGGACAATGAACGCTTCGATTCACTGGCGTTCAGTGAAACCCACATGGGCCTGCTCTACGATCAGCGCTTTTTCAGTTTCGGCGACGCGCCTTTGAGCTGGGAGTCGCTGATCGAACTGCCGCTGGGCATGCTCACCAGCGGCATGCACTTTCGCCAGTCCATCGACCACAACTTCCACAGCCGTGGCCTGTCACCTCAGCCCCTGCTGCAAACCGATGCCGTGCACCAATTGTTACAAGCGGTGCACGGCGGCATGTGCTGCGCGGTGATGCCGCTGGACGGCGGGCTGGAAAATCTCACCGATCACCTGCGCCTGCAACCCATCGAAAACGCGCAAACCCTCGCACGGCTGGGGTTGATCATGCGTCGCAGCGCCCCACGCTCGGCCTTGGCGGAAGCCTGTTTTGCGATCTATCAGAAATCGCCAAAGGACTCTTGATCGACGTCATCTATCGGCGGATCAGTAATAGCGATTAGACGCGACACATTGACGCGCCTAGGCTTAGAGCTGATCAGACCGTCGGTGATGCCCATGAACACTAAGCGCCCCACCTGCGCGGCGCCAGCCCTCGAAACGCCCGCGCCAGACGCAAGCCATACGTACAGTTACAGCGACCTTCAATACACCGAATCGGCCAACACCGCGCTCGCCGAGGAAGTTGCGCTGGCGATTGCCTATAACGGCATCAGCCAGGCCGTCATGCTAGTGACGCCGACGGACCTTGAGGACTTCATCGTCGGCTTCAGCCTGGGCAGCGGCATCATCGAGGACGCGACCGACATTTATGACCTGCAATTAACCGGCGAAGGGTCGGCGCAATACGCGCAAGTGACCATCGCCAATCGCGCCTTCTGGAACCTCAAGCAGCAACGTCGGCAACTGGCTGGAACCAGCGGTTGCGGGCTCTGTGGTGTGGAAGCGGTTGAACAGGCTCTGCCCGACCTCAAAGTATTGCCCGGCGCGCCGCTGCCGCCCGCCGAATGGCTCGATGGCCTGCGCGAACGCATCGGCGCGTTCCAGCCGCTGGGCCAACATTGCGGCGCGGTGCATGCGGCGGTGTTCATGAATGCTCAGGGCGAATTGCTGCTGGGCCGCGAAGACATCGGCCGGCACAACGCCCTCGACAAATTGATTGGCGGGTTGATCCGCCAGAAGATCCCGACGACTGGCGGCCTGGCGATTGTCACCAGCCGGTGCAGCCTCGAATTGATCCAGAAAGTCTTGCGCGCCGGCATCCAGACCCTCGTCAGCCTGTCATCGCCCACGGGCCTTGCCGTGCAATGGGCCCGTCGTCATAACCTCAATCTCATCCATCTACCACAGAAGAATGCGCCACGGGTCTACAGCCCAGCGTTGGAGACTCAAGCGTGAGCCAACATCAACAAGCCGACCAGAAACCCGTCCCCCGCTACAAGCCCTATAAAGGCGCGGCCGGTGGCTGGGGCGCGCTGGCCAGCGTTGCCCGGGCCTGGTTGACCAGCGACAACGCGCTGAAAAACCTGCGCATAATGCTCAAGACCAACCAGAACGGCGGCTTCGACTGCCCCGGTTGCGCTTGGGGCGATTCTCCGGAAAAGGGCATGGTGATGTTCTGCGAGAACGGCGCCAAAGCGGTGAACTGGGAAGCGACCAAACGCCGTGTCGACGCTGCATTCTTCGCCAAACATAGCGTCACCTCGCTGCTGGAGCAGAGCGACTACTGGCTTGAATACCAGGGCCGTCTGACCGAGCCGATGAGCTACGACGCCGAGACCGATCGCTACAAACCGATCAGCTGGTCAGCGGCCTTCGCCCTGATTGGCAAACACCTGCAAGGGCTGTCGAGCCCGAATCAGGCCGAGTTCTACACCTCGGGCCGCGCCAGCAACGAAGCGGCGTACCTCTATCAACTGTTCGTGCGCGCCTACGGCACCAATAACTTCCCTGATTGCTCGAACATGTGCCACGAGGCCAGCGGTGTGGCATTGGCGCAAAGCGTCGGCGTCGGCAAAGGCACCGTGACGTTCGACGACTTCGAACACGCCGATGCGATTTTCGTCTGGGGCCAGAACCCCGGCACCAATCACCCGCGGATGCTCGAACCGCTGCGCGAAGCGGTGAAACGCGGTGCGCAGGTGGTGTGCATCAACCCGCTGAAAGAGCGCGGCCTGGAACGCTTCCAGCATCCGCAACACCCGATCGAAATGCTCACCAACGGCGACAAGCCGACCAACACCGCGTACTTCCGTCCGGCATTAGGCGGCGACATGGCAATCATGCGCGGCATGGCGAAGTTCCTGCTGCAATGGGAACGCGATGCGCAGAAGGCCGGTGAACCTGCCGTGTTCGACCACGACTTCCTCAATGAACACAGCGCCAACGTGCTGGAATATCTGGCCGCCGTCGACGATACGCCATGGGAGCAGATCGTCGAACAGTCCGGGCTGACCTTGGTGGAGATCGAGCAAGCGGCACGCATGTACGCCAAGAGCAAGAACGTGATCATGTGCTGGGCCATGGGCATCACCCAACATCGCCACTCGGTGTCTACCATCCAGGAAATCGCCAACCTGATGCTGCTGCGCGGCAACATTGGCCGGCCAGGTGCCGGTCTGTGTCCGGTGCGAGGCCACAGTAACGTGCAGGGCGATCGGACCATGGGCATCAACGAGCGTCCGCCGGTGGCGTTCCTCGACTCGCTGGAGCGTCGTTTCCAGTTCAAGGTGCCACGTCAAAACGGCCACAACGTGGTCGAGGCGATCCATGCCATGGCCGAAGGTCGCGCCAAAGTCTTCATCGGCCTGGGCGGCAACTTCGCCCAAGCTACTCCGGACAGTTCGCGCACGTTCCAGGCATTGAGCAATTGCGACCTGAGCGTGCAGATCAGCACCAAGCTTAACCGCAGCCATTTGGCTCATGGTAAAGACGCGTTGATCCTGCCGTGCCTTGGTCGTACCGACATCGACATGCAGACCGAAGGCCCGCAAGCGGTGACCGTAGAAGACTCGTTCAGCATGGTCCATGCTTCCAACGGCCAATTGCAGCCACTGTCGAACCAGATGCGTTCAGAGCCGTCGATCATTGCCGGTATCGCCGCCGCGACCCTGGGCAGCAAACCGGTGGACTGGAACTGGCTGGTGGCTGATTACAGCCGTATCCGCGATCTGATCGCCGACACTATCCCGGGTTTTCGCGATTTCAATGAGAAGGTCAAGAATCCGGGCGGTTTCTATCTCGGCAGCAGCGCCGGTGCGCGTAAGTGGAACACGCCGTCAGGCCGGGCCAATTTCCGACCGAATGTACTGCCAAAAGACCTGGTGCACGAGCGCACGCGCGCTACCGGCGTGCTGCCGGATTTGATCATGCAATCGATGCGCTCGCACGATCAGTACAACACCACGATTTATGGTCTCAACGACCGTTACCGTGGGGTGAAAGGTCAGCGCGATGTATTGTTTGTGAACGAAGCCGACATCATTCGCCTGGGTTTCAAACCGGGGCAAAAAGCCGATATCGTTTCAATTTGGGATGACGGGCGTGAGCGTCGGGTGAAGGGCTTCACGCTGCTGGCGTTTGATATTCCTGCGGGGCAAGCGGYGGCTTACTACCCGGAAGTGAATCCGCTGGTGCCGCTGGAAAGCATCGGGGATGGCAGCCATACGCCGACGTCCAAGTTCGTGGCGATCCGGTTGGAAATGGCGAGTGAGACCGGGTTGATTTTGGCCAGGTCGGCTTAGGGCGGCGTGATCGTTCCCACGCTCTGCGTGGGAACGCCTCCTGTGATGCTCCGCGTCACGCTTTGGGACGCGGAGCGTCCCTGACTGCATTCCCACGCGGAGCGTGGGAACGATCATCAATTTTTTCGCGGCAAGCCACTTTCCAATCGCCCACAAAAAGGCCGTTTCTGTATAGAAACGGCCTCTGCGAAGTAACTAAAGACCGGCAAAAAACAGTTAAGTTCCGTCTATAAAACAGTAACTTATAGAAATGTGCACAAGTCGTGTTACTCGTCGGATTTCGATTGTCACACCTCTGACACAGCCTCAGGATCGCGTCGTCATCCCCTTGAGGTTCCTCCATGAAGTTCTCCTCGATTCTCTTGTTGTCCCTTGGCTTGTTCAGTGGCATTGCTTCTGCTGGCGGCAACACCGAAGCCGGTGTGGGCGGCGCATTGGGCGGGGTTCTTGGCTCGGTCGTCGGTCAGTCGTTAGGCGGCAGTACAGGTTCCACCATCGGCGCGGCCTTGGGCGGTGCGGGTGGTAGCGCAGTCGGCGCAAACAAACACAGCCGTGGCGAAGCTGCCATCGGTGGTGCGCTGGGTGCGGCAGGCGGTAACGTGGTCGGTCGCAACATGGGCGGCACCACGGGCAGCCTGATCGGCGCGGCAGCAGGCGGCGGCGCCGGTGGCGCGCTGGGTAACTACATGGGCAACAAATACGATAATGAAGATGACGACAACGATAGTCGCTCTTATCGTGGCCATGGTGATCGTCGTTACTACCGTGACGGCCATCCAGGTCGTGGCCATGCCTATGGCCATCGCAAGCACAAACACAAATACTATCGCCACTGAGGCTTCCATCGCCTCGTTAATCGGTAGTTAAAAAAATCGCAGCCCTGGGGCTGCGATTTTTTTTGCCCCGTCTAAACCACCAGGCGTTCCAGCGCTCCACGTAATCCGGCCGGAATCGATACCGGCTGATTTGAAGCACGATCTACAAAGACATGCACGAAGCGCCCGGCCGCACAAGCTTCGTTTTCCCCTTGCTTGAACACAGCCAATTCGTATTGCACCGAGCTGTTGCCCAGCTTGCCAACCCGCAAGCCGATCTCGATCCGGTCCGGAAAGGCGATGGAGGCAAAGTAATCGCACGCCGAACTCACGACAAAACCCACGACCTCGCCGTCATGGATATCCAGGCCACCGACTTCGATCAGGTAAGTGTTCACCGCCGTGTCGAAGAAGCTGTAGTAGGTGACATTGTTGACGTGACCGTAGGCGTCGTTGTCGTGCCAGCGGGTGGTGATGGGCTGGAAGTGTGGGTAGTCGGTGCGTTGATTCATGCGCAGCTCTCGTCTTGAAGTGGCTGAAGTTTATCGATCCGCAAACCCTTTACCCACCTCTGCCAATTCGCCGATCAAGCGTGCCGGACGCCAGTGATCACCCTGCCGGGTTTCCAGCGCCATCAAGCGTTGATGAATGTCGGCCAATCCTTGCTGATCCGCCCACGCCATTGGCCCGCCCTTCGCCGCCGGAAAACCATAACCGTTGAGGTACACCAGATCGATGTCGTGCGCCGACGAGGCAATGCCCTCCTGAAGGATCTTCGCCCCTTCGTTGACCAGTGCCAGCAAGCAACGCTCTAAAATCTCCTCAGCGCTGATCTCGCGACGCTGGAAGCCCAATCCTTCGCTGACCTGCAACACCAGCGCATCCACTTCCACATCGTGCTCGGCCTGACGACTGCCCGGTTCGTAGTGGTAATAGCCGTTGCCATTCTTCTGACCGAAACGTCCGAGTTCGCACAGCCGGTTGTCCACCTGAACCTCCGGCGCATCCTGCCCTGTGCCCGCCAGTTCCCGAGCTCGCCAGCCCAGGTCTACGCCAACCACGTCGTACATGCGGAACGGCCCCATGGCGAAACCGAAACCTTGCAGCGCCGCGTCCACCTGATAGGGATAAGCACCCTCCAGCAGCATCTTGCGTGCTTCGATCACGTAGGTATTGAGCATGCGGTTGCCGATGAAACCGTCACAGTTACCCGCCACCACACTGACCTTGCCCATGCGTTTGCCCAGTGCCAGCGCTGCATCTAATACTGCCGGAGCAGTCTGGGCGCCACGGACGACTTCCAGCAGTTTCATGATGTGTGCAGGGCTGAAAAAATGCAGGCCCAGCACTTGCTGCGGACGGCGAGTTGCCGCAGCGATAGCATCGATATCCAGCGCCGACGTGTTGCTAGCCAGAATCGCTTCGGGTTTGAGCAGCCCATCCAGTTCGCGAAATATTTTCTGTTTCAGCTCGAGGTTTTCGTAGACCRCTTCGATGACCAGATCGACTTCACGGATTGATGCGTAGTCCGCCGCTGCGGTCACTCGCGCAATGCGCGCGTCAGCTTCGGCCTGATCAATGCGCCCTTGGCGCACATTGTGAGCGTTGGTTTCGGCTACCGTGGCCAACGCCTGTTCAAGCATCTGCGGATTGTTATCCACCCACTGCACCGGCACCCCGGCGTTCGCCAGACACATGACAATGCCACGGCCCATGGTGCCTGCACCGATGACGGCGGCGCGCTGAATGTTGAATGGCGTCTGGCTCATGATTTGCTCTCTTGTTGGCGATCCAAAGACAGCCACCACCATAGTCAGGCGTCGTGCGTTTTTGAAATTTATTCCTGTGATGAGCGACATTCAGCGGATGGATGAGATACCCATTGCAGCCCCATTCTCACAGCAGAAGTCCGAGTCCTTTGGGATACAGAACTCTGGAAGTACTCAATAGGAGTGAAATGAGCGCTAGCCAACAGCTTGAATCAGGTTAAAATTTTCTTGCCAGCTTCGCCGATTTTAAAAAAAAACTTGGTGTGGTAAAAAAAATCTATCCGGACGGGGGAACTGCCGATGGGAAACCGAGTGGGCTACGCCCATTTGATTGATGCGCTGGATCTGAAAGCTATCGAGGTGAAGCGGCCAGCGATCATCCAGCYGGTTACCCGCCTGGAGAAAATCGGCGGTGCATTGTCAGTACCGCAGAGCGTTGCGCCAGCGGAAGATGACTATCTGGCTCACATCATATTTGCCCTAAAACATGAGGGCGTCAATCTCGCCATTCTGGCTCAGGCACTCCCTCATATTGATGGCCAAATACTGGTCGAAGCCATTACCAAGGCTCCCAGTAGCGCTTACCTACGTAAAATCTGTTTCCTCTGGGAGTTTTTCACCGGTCAGCACCTGGACTATCCCGATAATCCTCGCGGTACCGCTACTTTTCTATTTGCCCCGGACAACTACATCACCGGGCCATCGGTACGAAACTCGCGTTGGCGAGTCGACTTCAATGGACTTGGCACACTTCGATATTGCGCGACAGTCGAACGCACAACAGAGATTCAGACCTTGCTCGACTATGACATTCTGGGTCGATCAAGAGCCTTTATTGGCGCCCTTCCAAAAGAGATGATGGATCGGGCGATCAATTGGGCGTACCTGAGCGAAACCGAAAACTCGTTTGCCATCGAGAAGGAAGCTCCCAGCGAGCAGAAAGCACAGCGATTCGTACAACTGCTCCGCCAGGCACATGAGCGTCGGCCGCTTACCGAAGATTATCTTGTCGCGTTACAAAATAGTGCGATCTCTAATCCCTTTGATCGTGCAGCCGCATTCCGTCACGAACAGAATCACCTGAGCAATTCGTTTCGCGGCGCAGCTGGCGTGACCTACGTGCCGCCGGCCCCAGGGCTCTGTCGTGAATTGATGGAAGAGTTGATGACGTTCGCCAACAGAGCGCCAGAGCAACTCGATCCTCTTGTGGTCGCAGGCATCGCCTCTTTTGGCTTCGTCTTTCTGCACCCGTTCATGGACGGCAATGGCCGTCTTTCACGCTTCCTCATCCACTTGGCTCTGTGCCGAAGCGGCGCTCTCGAAAACGGTCTCTTGCTACCTGTTTCGGTCGCTATGAAGCGCGAAGAACAACATTATCTGGAAGCACTGCAATCTTTCTCAAAGCCCGTTCGTGAATTCTGGGATGTTCGCTGGATTGATGCGGAAACAATGAGCTTCAACTTCATTGGTGACGCCAGCATCTATCGCTACTGGGATGCCACCGATTGCGTAGCCTTCACAATGGAAATGGCTAAACGGGCCCTCGAGGTAGAGCTGAGAGAGGAAACCGACTTTCTTCAGCGGTTCGATACACTCGTGAAGGTTGTGAACGAAAACTACGACGTTCGAGGCAATCTTTTGTCCAGGTTAGTCATGCAGTGCCTGGATCAAAACGGCATTGTTTCCAAAGACCGCCGCAAGCAATACCAAGGATCGATTCAGGAGGAGGTCTTCGACTTTCTCGAGCAACAAGCCCAGTCGCTATTGGCCGACGCTTACGGTGAACCTCATGAAGATGTTTGAACGACCGCTGTGGAAGCGGTCGTACTTCAACTTCACAGATGAGCCTCGGCCCAACCGCGTACCTCGCCGTACGGATAATCTTCCAACACCGCATACCCTGAAATAGTCCGCGCCTTCAGCTTGGTAAACAGCGGCACACTGATCCCACAGAGGAACCGAGTCACGCGCTCAGCCGACGGAACGTTACCCGTGTGCTGTTCATGCCTATGGATAAATTCACCGCACAGTGCTTCGAAATTTTTATCCACAAGCGCCGGCAATTCCGGCGGCGCAGGCAGCCGCGCCACATGCCCATAACACACCGAACAATGCCCGCATTGCCGAGGTGCGTTTTCGTCACCGAAATATTCGGCCAGGCGATAACCCAGGCAGTGGTCGGTGGAGAACAAGTCCAGCATCGCGTGAATCCGCGCAATTTCTGTACGTTCGTGTTGGGTGAAGTAAGCGTGCAGCTCGGCACTCAACGCCTGACTGTCGAAGTCCGTTTGCCGCAGACTGTAGACCTCGGTCATCTGCTTGCTTTCAAGCTCGACCCAACCCTTTTCCTGAAAGTAATCCAGTGCCTTGACCACCCGATTGCGTTCGGCCTGATATTGCTCGTACAAGGCGTCGAAATTCACCGTAGCCCAGGTTCGTGCGCGACTGGAGGTCTGGATGATGGCGGCGACAAAGTCCTTGCGCTCACCCTCGAAGCGCGCGAGCAAGGCTTCCGGTTCCTGCAAATACTTGAACCGGTATTCGGCGTAATAGGCGTAACGCGGGGCGATCAAGCCGCGCAACTCCAGTTGGACCAGCAAGGTCTTTAGCGGCAATTGGCGAATGTTGCTTTGATCGGCCAGCGGCCCCAACAAAAACTCCCACTGCCCCTCAGGCGCAGCGGCGAGCATTTCATCGAGCACACAGCGGATACCGTCCCGTTCGGGCGTGTCGCCGTAGACGAAGTTTTCCAGCACGTTGAGACTATCGCGGTTGGCCAATACCAGACAGTCGGAGGGTTGCCCGTCACGCCCGGCACGGCCGATTTCCTGGCTGTAGTTTTCGATGGATTTAGGCAGGTCGAAATGCACCACGTTGCGGATGTCACTCTTGTCGATGCCCATGCCAAACGCGATGGTGGCGACGATGCAATTGGACTGCCCGGCCATGAAACGTTTCTGGATGGCTTCGCGTTGATCGTGGGGCAAACCTGCGTGATAGGCCTCGGCTTGAATGCCGTTGCGCCCCAAATGTTCGGCGACGTGCTCAGCAGTCTTTTGCAAGGTGACGTAGACGATGCTCGGCTGATGGGGGCGCTCGCTCATCCATTCGACCAGACGTCGGCGTTTGTCCTGACCGCGTACGGGCTCAACCAACAAGTTGAGGTTCGGCCGGTAGAAACCGGTGGTCACTACATCTTCCGGGGCGATGGCGAACTTGGCCTCCATGTCCGCGATCACCTTGGGCGTCGCGGTAGCGGTCAGCAGCAGCGCCTGTGGAATATTGAACTGGCGCTGGTAGTCGGGCAGCTTGAGGTAGTCGGGGCGGAAGTTGTGGCCCCACTCCGAGATGCAGTGCGCCTCGTCCACCACCATTAGCGAGATGGGGACTTGCTGCAGGAAATTACGGAAACGCTCGTTTTTCAGACGCTCCACCGAGATCATCAAAATCTTCAACTCACCGGACTTGGCCCGAGCCATCACATCACTGGCGTCGTCGCGGTTCTGCGCCGAATCGATACTGCCCGCCGCGATGCCGTGGCGTTGCAGGAACGCCAGTTGATCCTGCATCAGCGCGAGCAACGGCGAGACCACCAGCGTCAGGTGCGGCAGCAACAAGGCCGGTAATTGATAGCAAAGGGACTTACCGGAACCGGTGGGGAAAATCGCCGCCGCCGAACGCCCGGCCAGCACCGCGCTGATTGCCGCCTCCTGACCCGGTCGAAACTGTGGATAACCGAAAACCTGTTCCAGGGTGTTGTGCATAAGCTGTCACTCCGTTGACCGCTGCGAAGCCCAAAGCCTAGCTGGCAAACGCCGCGAGTCGAGAAAAGGTCGGGACCAAAACGATACGGGATGATACCGCGTCGCCCTATGGAGCTTTGCCACAGGATGAAACAAACGAAACACTTTGTTCCTCGCGGTACCGCTCAATCTGACGGTAAGGTCTTTCTCGCACAACAACCGTCCGCGCACTTCACATCACGGCAGGACRCCTGATGGTCGCGGCATTTGAACAAGGAACGACCATGTTTCACAAACCGATTGCTGCAATTGCGCTGATCCTGATTTCCCTGCTGCTGAGTGCCTGCGACGGGCCTCCCGCAGAGCCACCGATACTCGCTACGTGCGACACCCTGGAATGCTCCGCCCAACAGGCCTGGCGAACGTCCTGACCACTGCTGGTCAAGTGGCTCACACGACCACCCGTAGTTGCTCGATCAACTTCTGCTCCTGAAACACCCGGCCCTTGCTCGCCCATGCAGCATGAGCCGGGCTGATTCCCCTTAAGCGTTGCACAGTCGTTTTCGAAACGTCCTACAGATTCTGACGCGCACCCTACCGAGGCTGGAAGCGCTGCGCCTGACAACCCCGTAGGAAATTCGCCCCAAAAGGGTATTGCTGAAAAAAACCTCGGCCCGCACGTAGGCAAAAGGCGACACTGACAGTAAATCCCCCTACAAAACCCGTCCATTTGCGCGGTATTGCGAGGCATGAATGCGCGCCCCTATAGTTAGCCGCGCCGCTGAAAACAGGACGGACCCCATGCCAGACCGCTATCGCCCACTCAAAACCAGTTACAGCGAAACACCCGTGCTGGTCATCGACACTGACGCAGATCCTTACGAAATACTCGACGCCGCGCGACAACGCATCCGCGCCGCCAGCGGCCTGCTCGAAACCCTTTATTGCCTGTGCTTCAAACAGGCTGATACAGACGACATCCCAAACATCGTCAACGCGTTGTACCTGCTGACCCAGGACGGCAACGAACTGCTGGACATCGCCCGACAACGACTGCCGAAAACTTCCGCTGGTTAATGCCCGGATGAAAATCCCTGTGGGAGCCGGGCTTGGTCCGGGCGGCGTTCCGACGATGAACGATAACGCGGTGCATCTGATGAAATTCAAAACACTCGACACTCAACTACCGCTCGACAAGGCAGCCTACGACGCATGGTTCAAAGCACAAGTACAAGCCAGCCTGGAGGAGCCACACCCCAGCATTCCAAATGAAGATGTCAAACGCCTGAAGGCAATCAAACGAGACAAAATTCCGAAAGAGATAAGTCTGTAGGCAACGCCCTATAAAAGCTTCATCCCGGTCCTACAGCTTCAGATCCCTTGTCGTCTATCGCTGCCCGACGGCTCACACCTATAGTCGTGACCGTCGCTGGCATCAGCGGCTCGGGCTTGGTCACCCGACAAAGAGAGCTCACATTACCAATTAAATATAGGTGTTCATCTGTGACAACGTTAAATCCTCTTTTTGATCGCTACCGCCCCCTGCAAACCAACCTCACCGATTCCTCGCCCCTGATCATCGACACAGAGGCTAACCCCCAGGACATCTTCGAAGCCGCCATCCAGCGCATCCGAGCCTCCAGCGACCTCCTCAAAACCCTGCACTGCGTTTGTTTCAAACACGGCGACGTCGAAGACATTCCCCACATCACCCACGCGCTTTACCTGCTGACCCAGGACGGTTTCGACCTGATGCAAGTCGCCCAACAACGCATGAAGGGTTGGAAAGCACCTGCCTAAGACACCGTAATCACAGGGCATGCCAGCTTCCCTGTGAGCTGGCTGCCCACGAAAAAGGATACTGATTCCTACATCCTTAATGGAGGCAAAATATTGCAAACTATTATTGATTGCGTAGCATGTGAGCCACTGATATTCCATGGGCTCCTACTTATGACAACCGAAACGATTGATCACAGCGCGCTCGTCAAATTGGTTGAAAGCGGCGCCGTTAACACCACGCATATTTTAGCCAAGCAAGGTGGGTGGGCGATTCAAGTTCAACATGGATCAAAAACAAATACCCTGGCAGCGCAACGCAGCCAGCAAACTCGCCTGTTTAAACGACTCGAAACCCTAGTGATCTACTTGCAAGGAATAGGCATTAATCATTTCGATGTCGATACATCGAGCTATGACCCTCTTCAAGTAAAAACCTATTCTCGCCCTGACCGCTCTGAGGCAATGAAGCACGCCCATGAAGCATCTGCTTACGAGGAGTGGTTCAGGAAGCAGGTTCAGGCTGGCATTGATGATCCCCGGCCAAGAGTGAGCGACGAAGAGGCGCGCCGAGTCTTTGCTGCCAAACGTGATGCCATACGTCAACGAGCGCGCTGATGCGGGTAGTTTGGGGCCCCTCGGCGCTGACTGACCGGGACAACATCATGAATTACATTTGCCAGGACAACCCTGACGCGGCCGTTGCTTTGGACGAAGTATTTGAATTCAAGACAGAGTATGCAGGCCAGCAACCAAAGCTTTATAGAAAGGGCTGAATTCCTGGCACTCATGAAATAGTCGCCACACCAAATTACGTTATGGTCTATGTCATCTTGGCTGAAACAATAGAAATAGTGCGGATACTGCATACGAGACAACAATGGCCGTGACGAGGTGATGAAGATCGTTCCCACGCTCTGCGTGGGAATGTCTCTACGGACGCTCCGCGTTCGGCTCTTGGGACGCAGAGCGTCCCGGGCTGCATTCCCACGAGGAGCGTGGAAACGATCAAAATCAAAAAAGCCGTCATCGAACACTGGAAAACAATGAGCACATTTTTTGATGATCTACTTGAAAGCGTGCAGCAGATGGACGAAATCTTAAGAGGTAAGCGTCAGCCTTCCCGCGAACTCCATATTGATGCGCTACAAGAGCACGCCAAGGAAAATCGGGATCGTTCCAATGTCTTTGTCGACGGGAACAGCAGATGCACCCGTCCCCCAAAGTCAGCCCCCCAATAAGATCGCGCAGCAACTGATGGAAGCACTGGAAGAGCAGTTCGGGATCGACTTCGTGGACTACGACGCCTATCGCTACTTTCATCCTGATGGCTTTGACGTATCCCTCAAGCGCCGCGCCAAGGGTCGCGGCGACAAAGTCCCGCTGACCATCGACATGCTCTACCAAGCGATCATGACGCAACGATGGGATACACAGAAACTGGAAGGCATTAAGCCAACCCCATAACTGCCATTATTCTGGTCGTTTAGCGGGTTTTCAGCTGGAATATTGGCAGTTGTGCACGTGGCGTGTGTAAATCAACGCCCACAAAAAAGCCGCCCTCAAAGGGCGGCTTTTTCATTACATCAAACCAACGCTTACAACTGCGGCCCAGCAGCCTTGATCGCGTCGCTCACTTCGAACTTCTTGAAGTTCTCAACGAACAACCCGGCCAGCGCCTTGGCAGACTCGTCATAAGCAGCCTTGTCAGCCCAGGTGTTACGTGGGTTCAACAGGCCAGTCTCAACGCCCGGCACAGCCAATGGTACGTCGAGGTTGATGGTGTCGAGGTGTTCGGTTTCAGCACCGATCAAAGCACCGCTCTGGATCGCTGCGATCACCGCACGGGTAGTCGGGATGTTGAAGCGTTTGCCAACGCCGTAGCCACCACCGGTCCAGCCGGTGTTAACCAGGTAGACCTTGGAGCCGAAGCCGCGGATGCGCTTGATCAGCAGTTCTGCGTATTCGCCAGCCGGACGCGGGAAGAACGGAGCGCCGAAGCAGGTGGAGAAGGTCGACTTGATGCCGCTGCCGGAACCCATTTCGGTCGAGCCCACCAGTGCGGTGTAGCCGGACAGGAAGTGGTAGGCCGCTTGTTCTTCGCTGAGGATCGACACTGGCGGCAGCACGCCGGTCAGGTCGCAGGTCAGGAAGATCACAGCGTTTGGCTCGCCACCGAGGTTCTTCTCGGAACGCTTGGCAACGTGCTCCAGCGGATAGGCCGCGCGGCTGTTCTGGGTCAGGCTAACGTCGTCGTAGTCGGCGTGCTTGGCGTCATCGATAACGACGTTTTCCAGGACTGCGCCGTGCTTGATGGCTTTCCAGATGACTGGCTCGTTCTTCTCGGACAGGTCGATGCACTTGGCATAGCAACCGCCTTCGATGTTGAACACCACGCCCTCGCCCCAACCGTGTTCGTCGTCACCGATCAGGTAACGGCTTTCGTCGGCGGACAGGGTGGTTTTACCAGTGCCGGACAGGCCGAAGAACAGGGTCACGTCGCCCGCTTCACCGATGTTGGCAGCGCAGTGCATTGGCAGCACGTCGGCGGCCGGCAGCAGGAAGTTCTGCACCGAGAACATGGCTTTCTTCATTTCACCGGCGTAGCGCATGCCAGCGATCAGCACTTTCTTCTGTGCGAAGTTGATGATCACGCAACCGTCGGAGTTGGTGCCGTCACGCTCTGGAACGCATTCGAAGTTGGCAACGTTGAGCACCTGCCACTCATCACGGCCAGCCGGGTTGTACTGGGCCGGGTTGATGAACAGGCAACGACCGAACAGGTTCTGCCAGGCAGTCTGCGTGGTCATTTTTACGGCCAGGTAGTGGTCGGCGGACGCACCTACATGAACGTGGGAAACGAAATGCTCTTGCGCATTGTTGAACGCCTCAACGCGGTCCCACAGGGCATCGAACTTGTCGGCCGGGAACTTGCGGTTGATCGGGCCCCAGGCAATGGCAGCCTGAGTGGTTGGCTCTTCAACGATGAAACGGTCGACTGGCGAACGGCCGGTACGGTGACCGGTACGAACAACCAGCGCGCCGGTATCGGCAAGCTCGCCTTCACCGCGATTCAGGGCTTCTTTAACCAGAGCATCAACACTCAGGTCGGTGTACACGGCGTTATTGGCTTGCGTCATGAGGTTCCCCATCGGCCAGTGGCCGAGTGCTCCAAACGTTTTGTAGTAGAAAGTCGTGCACTACTACCGCGAGAAAAAGTGGGCCGGATTATGCCAGAAACGCCCAAAAAAAGTAGGGCCCTCCCGTCGTTACGGCGTAATTCCGGCACTAACCAGTGAATTCACCTGCGCTGAACCGTTTTAGTGACGGGTATGTGACGGCGTATCGACGCCTGCGCCAGCGAATAATTGGGCGATATCGGCGGCATCGAACAGGTAACGCTGGTTGCAGAACTGGCAATCGATCTCGATGTTGCCACCGTGTTCGACCACCAGATTTTGTGCATCTTCCACACCCAGGCTGACCAAAGCATTGGCCGAACGTTCGCGCGAGCAGCTGCAACGGAAGCGCAGTTTCTGCACGTCGAACAAACGCACCTGCTCTTCGTGATAGAGGCGATGGAGCACGGTTTCGTTGTCCAGGCTCAGCAGTTCGTCAGCGGTCAGGGTGCTGCCCAGCGCGGTGATGTGCTGCCAGCTGGCGGCGCGTTCTTCTTCGTCTTTCAAGCGGTCGGCGGGCAGTTGCTGCAGCAGCAGGCCACGGGCGCGACGGCCATCGGCGTACAGCCAGAAGCGGGTGCCGACCTGTTGGGACATGACGAAGTAATTAGTGAAGCACTCAGACAGGGTTTCGCCGTCGAGGTCGACGATGCCCTGGTAACGCTGACCATGGGTCGGGTCGACCGTCAGCGCCAATACGCCGTTCGGCATCAGGTCGGCGAGCGTTGCATCGGGGGCGATCTGGTCGGCCTCGTAACGGGCCAGGCCACGGATATCGCGCTCGCTCGAGCACTCGATCATCAGCAACGGGATCGGGCCGTCGGAACGGGCCTGAAGGATCAGCAAGCCATCGAACTTCAGCGCGCCGACCAGCAGCGAAGCGGCCGCCATCAGTTCGCCAAGCAGTTGTTGGACCGGTTCCGGATAGGCGTGCTTGGCCAGGACTTCGGCATAGCTGAGCTCCAACGAGACCAGCTCGCCACGGGTGTCGCTGTCATCGAAGATGAAGCGTTGGGTGAAGTCGTTATCCGGTAGGTCGGTCATAGGTCTGGGTATCTGAAGTGGTGACAATGGGGTTCAACGGTCAAGATCGCGTGCCTGCAAGCACCCTTGGATGCGCAACGCTCGGCCAAGGCCGGCATTTTATGAACAATCCGGGCTTGTTCCAAGCAAGGTGCAAGGTTCGCAATCTTTGACCACTGACGCCGGGGCCTTCTGGTTATGGCCCATGGCGCAGTGGCTGTGGTGATTTTCGACGAGTGGCTGTGTATCTGCTCGTTGGCGAATCACCCGATATGGTTGCTCATTAGGGCAATTGCAAGTCTTCCCGAAGATCCGGTGGCATCTGGCGAGTGCTGCGCACTCGATCGCAGGCAAGCCACGCTCCCACAAAAAAAAACTGCATAACCCTGTGGGAGCGGGCTTGCCCGCGATGACGGACTGAAAATCGCCCGAGAATTATCTGCCTTACTCGTCATTGCTGCTGCCACGGAACTTGAACAAATCCCGTCGCTGTTTCTTGCTCGGTTTGCCATCGGTGGTCATCCCCAGCGCACCCGCCTTGCGCTGGGCTGCGGCGTTTTCGCGTTTGGCGATGCTGGCCTCGGTTTCGGCATACAGCATCTGAGCCTCCGGCGCGCCACGGCGAACAATCGATAACGCTTGAACCACCACCGTACGCTCTTCGAAACCGGCGCGAATCACGAACTCGTCACCTACTCTTGGCTCCTTGCCTGGCTTACAACGTTCGCCCCGGCAATGCACCTTGCCGCTTTCAATCGCGGCCTTGGCCAAGGCACGGGTTTTGTAAAAACGCGCGGCCCATAACCATTTATCGAGACGGACTTTGTCGTCCTCTTCGTTTTTTTGTGCCATGGGATTTCCTCACTCTGAAATATTGATGAACTGTACTACCGTTTCAGTCGTACCAAGAATTGCACCGGCTCGGACTACAATGCACGCATTCCAGAACCTCCCCGAGGGGCTGGAAATCCGGACCGTAGATATCTGTCGCCTTTTAACCATTATTCTGCGTGAATACCGCGAATTCGGCCCCTTACGAGCCGAGCGGTTTCTACCGGTTGAGCAATTTTGAAGACATTTGACCATTTGACCGTTGTCGGTCTGCGCGAGTGGGTGGCGCTCCCGGATTTGGGAGTCGCGGGCCTGCGGGCAAAAATCGACACCGGTGCCAGCACCTCCAGCCTGCATGCCACCGACATCGAGCCGTTCGAGCGCGATGGTGAGCAGTGGGTACGCTTCACCGCGCACTTGGGCACGGTGGTGCAATTGCGTCATCGACGCTGCGAAGCGCCGCTGGTGACGATGAAAACCATTAAAAGCTCCAACGGTCAGGCGCAGAAGCGATACGTGGTCAGCACCACCCTGGCCCTCGGTGATCGGGTCTGGCGAGTCGAGTTCACCCTCGCCTGTCGCAAGTCCATGCGTTATCGCCTGTTACTCGGTTCAAAAGCCCTGATTCATGGCCAATTGGTGGTCAACCCGGGCATTAAGTACGTACAAGACAAGCCGGTGTTCCCGGTATCTACCTCCTCCACAGGTGTTGCATGAAGATCGCTGTGCTGTCGCGGAACCCGCGTCTGTATTCCACTCGTCGTCTGGTTGAAGCCGGTACCGAGCGTGGCCATGAAATGGTGGTGATCGACACCCTGCGCGCCTATATGAACATTGCCAGCCACAAGCCGCAGATCCACTACCGCGGCAAGCCGCTGGAAGGTTTCGATGCGGTGATCCCCCGGATCGGTGCGTCGGTCACGTTTTATGGCTGCGCGGTGTTGCGTCAGTTTGAAATGATGGGCGTGTTTCCGCTCAATGAATCGGTAGCCATTGCCCGCTCGCGGGACAAACTGCGTTCGTTGCAACTGCTGTCACGTCGCGGGATCGGTTTGCCGGTGACCGGGTTTGCCCACTCACCGGACGACATTCCCGACCTGATCGACATGGTCAACGGCGCTCCGCTGGTGATCAAGGTGCTGGAAGGCACCCAAGGCATTGGCGTGGTGCTGTGTGAAACGGCGACGGCAGCAGAGTCGGTGATCGAAGCGTTCATGGGCCTGAAGCAGAACATCATGGTTCAGGAGTACATCAAGGAAGCCGGCGGTGCCGACATTCGCTGCTTCGTAGTCGGCGACAAGGTGATCGCAGCGATGAAGCGCCAGGCCAAGCCAGGAGAGTTCCGCTCCAACCTGCATCGGGGCGGTAGCGCCAGCCTGATCAAGATCACACCGGAAGAGCGTATGACCGCATTGCGTGCGGCGAAGGTGATGGGCCTTGCGGTAGCGGGGGTGGACATCCTGCGCTCCAATCACGGACCGCTGGTGATGGAAGTGAACTCGTCACCGGGTCTGGAAGGGATTGAAACCACCACCGGGAAGAATGTGGCGGGGATCATCATTGAGCATCTTGAGAAGAATGGTGGGCCGAATATGACTCGGACCAAGGGTAAGGGGTAAAAAAGCAGCTTTAAGCGGAAAGCTTCAAGCTGCAAGTGAAAAGCACACGGCAGTCCCACTCAGGATTTGCTTTTCGCTTGAAGCTTGAAGCTTGAAGCTTGAAGCTGCTGYTATACCGCATCCCGAGGCAACATCAACCCCAACGGCAACCGCACCCGCGCTTCCAGCCCGCCACCGGAACGATTGCGCAACTCAACATTCCCGCCATGCATAGAAGCAATCCGCTTCACGATCGCCAGCCCCAAACCAGTCCCCTTCCCGCCCCGGGCACGATCACCCCTAGTGAACGGGTTAAAGATTGCTTCAAGTTCAGCAGGATCAATCCCCGCCCCACGGTCCATGACACTCAGCACCACATACGGCGCGCTGGTATCACCAGAGACATAGGCCGCCACCTCAACGCCGCTACCCGCGTGGTGCAAGGCATTGCCGATCAGGTTGTTCAAAAGGCGCTTCATCGACACCCGCCGCAGCGGAAACGGCTGGATCGGCTCCAGACGCAGATGGACCTTTTCTTCGTTCTGGTTGTACGGCGCAGCGACTTCGCGAACCAGGTCGCTGAGGTCCACCTCTTCCACCGATTCGTCACGGCCATCGCGGATGAACGCCAGGAACTGGTCGAGGATCGCGTCCATGTCTTCGATGTCGCGCACCATGTCGTCGGTGAGATCGGTACGATCTCCCATCAACTCCAGGGACAGGCGCAATCGGGTCAAGGGGGTCCGCAAGTCGTGGGACACACCGGCCAGCATCAATTCACGCTCTCGCCCGGCCTGCTCGACATCTTCGGCCATCTGATTAAAGGCGCGATACACCTCGGTCATTTCACTCGGCGTATCGCTGATGGGCAATCGCACACTGCGCCCCTGGCCGAGTTGCCTTGCGGCATACACCAGACGCTTCAACGGTTGATTGAGTTGGCTGACGAAGATCCATGCCGATGCGGTGGACAGCAAGCCAATGGCGAGGAACCAGCCGAGCACGTTCCAGATTTTCTGACCACGCAACGGATGCGGGTAAAGCGGCACTTTCAACCAGCCATCGCCCAGGCTTGGCGCCCGGACCCACAGCGCTGGCGGTGAGTGCATGCGTAACCGGACTTCGGTGTCCGCCCCCAGTTCGGCCTGCATCTGCCGCTGGTAGATCTCGCTGTACGGCCAATGGTGCTCACCTTCCGGTACACCGGCCCCGACGACCCGGATCAAGGTGGCGGCATCGGCGATCTTCGTGCGGTTTTCTTCATCGGCGGCCCAATAGGCGCGCAGCGTCAGGGCGACGCCGTGACTGTATTGACGGTCCACCAGCACGTCTTCGTTCATCAACAGATAAACCAGGGTCAGCGCCTTGGAAAACAGGACGACGATCAACACCAGCCAAAGGGTGCGGGAGAAGAAGCTCTGGGGAAACCAAACGGGGGTTTTCATGGATAGCCGCTACACACTTGCAGGAGCGAGCGATGCTCGCATATTGCGGATCGCGAGTCTGCGGGCAAGATCGCCCGCAAGACCCGCTCCTACAAATCGCCGATCACTTGGTGGCGGCGCCATCCGGAACGAACACGTAGCCCACGCCCCAGACTGTCTGGATGTAACGAGGTTTGGACGGATCGGGTTCGATCATCCGGCGCAGACGGGATATCTGCACATCGATGGAACGCTCCAGCGCATCCCACTCGCGGCCACGGGCCAGGTTCATCAGTTTGTCACGGGTCAGTGGCTGACGCGCGTTCATCACCAATGCCTTGAGGACCGCAAACTCACCGGTGGTGAGCATGTGCACTTCGTCCCCGCGCTTGAGTTCGCGGGTCGCCAGCGACAGTACGTAATCACCGAAGGTCACGCTTTCGTCTTCGCTGCCCGGCGCACCCGGCACCGGCGTCGACTGACGACGCAGGACCGCTTTGACGCGGGCCATCAGCTCGTCCGGGTTGAACGGCTTGGCCAGGTAATCGTCGGCGCCCAGTTCCAGGCCCTTGATACGGCTCAGCTCGTCGCCCTTGGCGGTCAGCATGATGATAGGGATCTGGTTGTTCGCCGTGCGCAGGCGGCGGCAGGCGGTCAAGCCGTCTTCGCCGGGCAGCATCAGGTCGAGGACGACCAGGTTGAACACTTCGCGCGCCAGCAGGCGATCCATTTGCTCGGTGTTCGGAACGGCGCGGGCGCGGTAGCCCTTGCTGACGAAAAAGCGTTCCAGCAGGCTGCTGAGCCCCGGATCGTCGTCAACAATAAGAATTTTTTCGCCTTCAGCAGTGTTTGCAGTGCTGCTCATTAGATGCTCCTTTGATCTCGGCGCGCATTATGGCGTAGCTGCCGTTATACGCACCGAGTGCATTGTTAGCAGATTTTTCCTCCACCGCCAGTAAACCGGCCACTACCACTGCGGCCTGCGATGTCCCCGAACGGCCGAACGCTGGTTATAATGCGCGGCGTTTTGTGTCAGGCAACATCAGACAGGTACTACAAACCGGCGCCTTTTATTTTCCGGGGCCGCGCAGTAATTGTTCGATTTCACGGGTCAATGGGATGCCCTTTGATCCAGGCAGCGGCGCAGGCCAGGCCGCTCAACCAGACTCGCAGAGCCTTCAATTCTGCGCCTGCGAGCCTGCTTTCACAATTTGTCAGGTGGTTTTATGGACAGCATCAACAGCCGCATCGCCGAGGAACTCGGTGTACGCCCACAACAGGTCGAAGCGGCCGTCGCGCTACTCGATGAAGGCTCTACCGTTCCCTTCATCGCCCGTTACCGGAAAGAAGTGACCGGCAGCCTCGATGACATCCAATTGCGTCATCTGGAAGAGCGTCTGCGCTACCTGCGAGAACTCGACGAACGGCGCATCAGCATCCTCGCCAGCATCGAAGAACAGGGCAAGCTGACCCCACAGCTCGAGCGCGACATCAAACTCGCCGACACCAAGACCCGCCTCGAAGACTTGTACCTGCCGTACAAACAAAAGCGCCGCACCAAGGGCCAGATCGCCCTGGAAGCCGGCCTCGGCGAGTTGGCTGACGGCCTGTTCAACGACCCGACCCTGACGCCAGACACCGAAGCCGCGCGCTTTATCAACGCCGAAAAAGGCGTGGCCGATGTGAAGGCAGCCCTCGAAGGCGCCAAGTACATCCTCATGGAGCGCTTCGCCGAAAACGCCGGACTGCTGGACAAACTGCGCAGCTACTTGAAGCAAGAAGCCACTCTCAGTGCCCGCGTCATCGCCGGCAAAGAAGAGGAAGGCGCCAAGTTCCGCGACTATTTCGAACACGACGAACCGCTGAAAAGCATGCCGTCGCACCGCGCGCTCGCTATTTTTCGTGGCCGCAACGAAGGCATTCTGAGTTCGGCGCTGAAAGTTGGCGACGAACTGCCGGGCACCATGCACCCGTGCGAAGGCATGATCGGCCAGCAATTCGGCATCCAGAACCAGAACCGCGCCGCCGACAAATGGCTGGGCGAAGTGGTGCGCTGGACCTGGAAGGTCAAGCTCTACACCCACCTCGAAACCGACCTGCTGGGCGAGCTGCGCGATGGCGCGGAAACCGAAGCGATCAACGTGTTCGCGCACAACCTGCACGACTTGCTGCTGTCCGCACCGGCCGGCCCGCGCGCCACCCTGGGTCTGGACCCGGGCCTGCGCACCGGCTGCAAAGTTGCCGTGGTCGACGCCACCGGCAAATTGCTCGATCACGCCACGGTTTACCCGCACGTGCCGCACAACAAATGGGATCAGACCCTCGCGATTCTTGCGGCCCTGTGCGCCAAGCATTCGGTTGACCTGATCGCCATCGGCAACGGCACCGCCAGCCGCGAAACCGACAAGTTGGCCGCTGAGCTGATCAAGAAATACCCCGCGATGAAGATGACCAAAGTCATGGTCTCCGAGGCTGGTGCATCGGTTTATTCGGCATCGGAACTGGCTTCGAAAGAATTCCCGGATCTGGACGTGTCGATCCGTGGCGCCGTGTCGATTGCCCGTCGCTTGCAGGATCCACTGGCTGAGCTGGTGAAGATCGATCCGAAATCCATCGGTGTCGGCCAGTACCAGCACGACGTGTCGCAGCTGAAACTGGCGCGTGGCCTGGACGCAGTAGTCGAGGACTGCGTGAACGCCGTGGGCGTGGACGTCAACACCGCCTCCGTGGCGCTGCTGGCGCGCATCTCCGGCCTCAACGCCACCCTGGCACAGAACATCGTCAGCCATCGCGATGAGCACGGCGCATTCAAAACCCGCGCCGCGTTGAAGAAAGTCGCGCGCCTGGGCGAAAAAACCTTCGAACAAGCCGCAGGTTTCTTGCGCGTGATGAACGGCGACAACCCGCTGGATTCTTCGGCGGTTCACCCGGAAGCCTATCCACTGGTGCAGCGCATCGCCGCTGAAACCGACCGCGACATTCGCTCGCTGATCGGCGACGCCAGCTTTCTCAAGCGTCTCGATCCGAAGAAGTACACCGACGAAACCTTCGGCCTGCCAACGGTCACCGACATCCTGCAAGAGCTGGAAAAACCTGGGCGCGATCCACGTCCCGAGTTCAAGACCGCCGAGTTCCAGGAAGGCGTCGAAGACCTCAAGGATCTCGAACTGGGTATGATCCTCGAAGGCGTCGTCACCAACGTGACCAACTTCGGCGCGTTCGTCGATATCGGCGTGCATCAGGACGGATTGGTGCACATCTCTGCGCTTTCGGAGAAGTTCATCAAGGATCCGCGCGAAGCGGTGAAGGCCGGTGATGTGGTGAAAGTGAAGGTCATGGAAGTCGACATCCCGCGCAAACGCGTGGGTCTGTCGATGCGCATGAGCGACACCCCGGGCGAGAAAATCGACGGTGCTCGCGGTGCACGTCCGGGGTCGGCGCCACGCCAATCCCAGAACACCGCACCGCGCAAGGAAACCACCGCGCCAGCCCCGAGCAACAACGCGATGGCGTCGCTGTTCGCCAACGCCAAGCAGTTGAAGAAACGCTGATGGAGATCCCTGCCGGGCTGACCGAAAGCGCGTTTTTCAAGCTGTTGGGGTGTCGCTTGCACAGCCTGGAAACCGGGGTGGCGCAAGTCGCCCTGGCGCTTGAGCCAGAGCTGCGCAATCGCGGCGGCAAGCTGCATGGCGGGGCTTTGTTCAGTCTGGTGGACATTGCCATGGGGCTGGCCTGTTCCAGCACCCATGGCTTTGACCAGCAGAGCGCGACCATCGAATGCAAGATCAACTACATCCGTGCCGTTTCAGACGGAGAAGTGATGTGCACGGCGCGGGTGATCCACCCGGGCCGCCGCACGTTGGTGGTTGAAGCTGATGTGATGCAAGGCGACAAACTGGTCGCAAAAGCACAAGGCACGTTCGCTGTCCTGTAGCTAGATGTCCCCCATTTGAGTTAATTTCGGCGCAAGGATTCCTGTGGGAGCCGAGCTTGCTCGCGATGGCGGTGTGTCAGACGACATGAGTGTTGACTGACACTCCCTCATCGCGAGCAAGCTCGCTCCCACAGGGATTACACAGCTGAATAACCGGCATAAGGCCTGTCAGGCTCAAAAACCAGGCGAAAACGCCAGTTTTAACTTCACCCTTGTAGACCGTCTTGCCCACCCCCATATTGGGGCGACTGACGCGTGAAGGAATCCAACTTGAGCGAACTTCTCAACCGCCGCCTGGCCCTGCTTGGCGAGCGCGCTAACCTCTCTCTGCTCGAACAGTGCCTTCACGGCATCGAACGTGAATGCCTGCGCGTGACAGGTGAAGGTCGCCTGGCGCAAACGCCGCACCCGGAAGAATTGGGTTCCGCGCTGACCAACGAACAAATCACCACCGACTATTCCGAGTCGCTGCTGGAATTCATCACGCCCGCCCTGCCCGACCCGGCAGATACCTTGGCGAGCCTGGACAAGATTCATCGCTTTGCCTACAGCAAGCTCGGCAACGAGTATCTGTGGAGCCCCTCGATGCCGTGCCCGTTGCCGGCCGAGGCAGACATCCCGATTGCCTATTACGGCACGTCCAACATCGGTCAGCTCAAGTACGTCTATCGCAAGGGCCTGGCCCTGCGGTACGGCAAGACCATGCAGTGCATCGCCGGGATTCACTACAATTTTTCCCTGCCGGAAAAGCTCTGGCCGCTGCTCAAAGAGGCCGAAGGCTTTGTCGGAAGTGACCGCGACTATCAGTCGTCGGCCTACATCGCGCTTATCCGTAACTTCCGTCGCTACAGCTGGCTGCTGATGTACCTGTTCGGCGCCTCGCCTGCGCTGGACGCCGGCTTCCTGCGCGGTCGTTCGCACCAGCTGGAACAACTGGACCCGGACACCTTGTACTTGCCGTACGCCACCAGCCTGCGCATGAGCGATCTGGGTTACCAGAGCAACGCCCAGGCCGGTTTGACGCCGTGCTACAACGACCTGTCGAGTTACACCGACAGCCTGCGCCAAGCGGTTGCCACACCATATGCGCCGTATGTCGAAATCGGCACGCATCAGGACGGTGAGTGGGTTCAGCTCAACACCAACATCCTGCAGATCGAAAACGAGTACTACTCCAACATCCGCCCGAAACGCGTGACCTACACCGGCGAACGACCGATTCAGGCGCTGGTGGCCCGTGGCATTCAATACGTTGAAGTGCGCTGCCTGGACATCAACCCGTTCCTGCCGATGGGCATCGACCTGCCGGAATCGCGATTCCTCGACGCTTTCCTGCTGTACTGCGCGCTAAACGACAGCCCGTTGTTGACCAACAGCTCCTGCGGCAACGCCACCTCGAACTTCCTCAGTGTGGTCAAGGAAGGTCGCCGTCCGGGCCTGCAATTGAAACGCGGCAGTGAATCGGTGGACCTCAAACAGTGGGCCAGCGAGTTGCTGGAGCAGATTGCGCCACTGGCGGCGATGCTCGATCAGAGCCATGGCGGCGATGCGCACAGCAAGGCGCTGGATGCACAGTTGGCCAAGGTCAAGGATCCCTCGCTGACGCCTTCGGCCCAGGTACTGGCGGCCATGGCGGAACACAAGGAAAGCTTTGCTCAGTTCTCCCTGCGTCAGAGCCGGGCACATGCGGCGTTTTTCCGTAGCGAACCTTTGAGTGGCGAAGTTCAGGCGAAGTTTGAAGAACTGGCGCGCTCGTCGCTGGCGGCGCAAGTGGAGCTGGAGCAGAACGAAGTCGGCGATTTCGATGTGTTTGTCGGGTCGTATCAGGCGAGCATTCTGGCGATCAGCAACTAGCCACTGAAGGTCCTGCGGACCTTATCGCGAGCAGGCTCGCTCCCACATTGGATCTGCGGTGTGACACACAATGTGTGAACACCCTAGATCCTGTGGGAGCGAGCCGGCTCCGGGCGGCGTTCCGAAGATGACCGCGAAGCGGTCGCTTTTAAAATCTTCCACACATAAGCTAATTCTAAAAAGTTATTTATTTTAGAATTCTTAGATCATTTAGTCTCCTTTGACGCCGACTCTCGGTCGCCTGACAAGGAGCTTCCCAATGAAACTGCATTTCCCTCTTCGCCTCCTGGCGGCCGCCTCTTTGGCGGCAGCAAGTTTCTTTGCCCAGGCGGCTGACGTCACTGTCGCCTACCAAACCACCGTAGACCCGGCGAAAGTCGCCCAGGCCGACGGCGCATACGAAAAAGCCACCAACGCCAAAATCGACTGGCGCAAGTTCGACAACGGCGCCGACATCATTGCGGCCATCGCGTCGGGTGACGTGCAGATCGGCTACCTCGGTTCCAGCCCTCTGACCGCTGCGATTACTCGCAAAGTCCCGGTCGAAACATTCCTCATCGCCACCCAGATCGGTGCTGCCGAAGCCCTGGTCGCGCGTGACGGTTCCGGGATCAAAACCCCGCAAGACCTGATCGGCAAAAAAATCGCTGTGCCCTTCGTTTCCACCGGCCACTACAGCCTGCTGGCGGCGCTGAAGCACTGGAACATTGATCCATCGAAAGTTACCGTCCTCAACCTCGCCCCACCGGCAATCATCGCCGCATGGAAACGCGGTGACATCGACGCCACCTACGTGTGGGACCCAGCCCTCGGTGTGGCCAAGGAAAACGGCAAAGTGCTGATCACCTCGGGTGAACTGGCCAAGTTCGGCGCCCCGACCTTCGATGCCTGGATCGTGCGCAAAGATTTCGCCGAGAAGCACCCGGAAATCGTCACCGCGTTCGCCAAAGTGACTCTGGACGCCTACGCCGACTACCGCAAAGACCCGAAAGTCTGGCTCGCCAATCAATCCAACGTCGACAAACTGGTGAAACTGTCCGGTGCCAAAGCCAGCGATATTCCGCTGCTGCTGCAAGGCAATGTCTACCCGCTGGCGGCTGATCAGGTCATTACCCTCGGCGCGCCGACCACCAAAGCCATCACAGACACCGCCGCGTTCCTCAAGGAACAAGGCAAAGTCGAAGCCGTGCTGCCGGACTACGCGCCGTACGTCAGCGCCAAGTTCATCACCAACTGATCGGGAGTCAACTGCGATGGCCTTGCTACAGCTGGAGCGTATCAGCGCACAGTACCCCGGCAGTCCGGAACCGGTACTGGCGGATATTTCCCTGAGTCTTGGGCCCCAGCAGTTGCTGGTCGCCCTCGGCCCGTCCGGCAGTGGCAAGACTTCGCTGTTGAACCTGATTGCCGGATTTGTCGAGCCGAGCACCGGGCGTATCACCCTCGACGGCGTGCCGGTCAAAGGCCCGAGCGCCGAACGTGGCGTGGTGTTTCAGGACGACGCGTTACTGCCTTGGCAGGATGTGTTGGCCAACGTCGGATTCGGCCTTGAGCTCGCCGGTGTTTCCCGGGAAAAACGCGAAATCCGCGCTCGGGAAATGCTCGCGTTGGTCGACCTTTCCGGTTTCGAAAATCGCCGCATCTGGCAGCTCTCGGGCGGCCAGAAGCAACGTATCGGCTTGRCCCGCGCATTGGCCGCCGATCCTCGTGTCTTGCTCATGGACGAGCCCTTCGGCGCCCTCGATGCCTTCACCCGCGAACAGATGCAAGAACTGCTGCTACAAGTCTGGCAGCGCACCGCCAAACCGGTGTTCCTGATTACCCACGACATTGAAGAAGCGGTATTCCTCGCCACCGACCTGATTCTGCTGGCGCCGAATCCCGGGCAAATCGTCGAGCGTCTGAGCCTGGATTTCGGCCAGCGTTACGCCGCCGGTGAGTCTGCCCGGGCGATCAAATCCGACCCACGTTTTATCGAAACCCGCGAACACGTGCTCGCCAAAGTCTTCTCCCAACGCAGCGCCGCCACGCGGCAGGAGCGCGCATGAGCAGTTATGAAATTCCGGCCGTCGCGCTGAAACCGGGCTCGAAGGTGATTCCAGTTCGTCGCAGTCTCAGCACGCGTTGGATCAGCGTGCTGACGCTGGTCGCCCTCGTTGCCCTATGGTGGGCGGTTACCGCCACGGGGATGATCGAACCGCTGTTCCTGCCGCCACCGTCCGCCGTGATGCAAAAAGGCTGGCTGCTGGCGACTACCGGCTACATGGATTCGACGTTGTGGCAGCACTTGGGCGCGAGTCTCAGCCGAATCGGGCTAGGCCTGGGCTTTGCCGTGCTCACCGCCGTGCCGGTAGGCATCGCCATCGGTCACAACCGCATCGCTCGCGGCATTCTTGATCCACTAATCGAGTTCTATCGCCCGATTCCACCTTTGGCTTATTTGCCGCTGATCGTGATTTGGTGCGGCATTGGTGAGCTGTCGAAAGTGCTGCTGATTTATCTGGCGATTTTCGCCCCAATTGCTATCGCCACCGCCACTGGCGTGCGCACCGTCGACCCGGCCAAATTGCGTGCAGCGCAGTCGTTGGGCGCGACCCGGGCGCAGTTGATTCGTCATGTGATTCTGCCGAGTGCCTTGCCGGATATTTTGACCGGTGTGCGCATTGGGCTGGGTGTGGGTTGGTCGACGCTGGTCGCCGCTGAATTGATCGCCGCCACCAGCGGTCTGGGCTTCATGGTGCAGTCAGCCGCGCAGTTCCTGGTTACCGATGTGGTGGTGCTGGGGATTCTGGTGATTGCGCTGATTGCCTTCGCCATGGAAATGGGCCTGCGCACCCTGCAACGCAAGCTGGTGCCGTGGCACGGCCAGGCCCATTAAAAACCTGTAGGAGCGGGCTTGCCCGCGATGGCGGAGAGTCAGGCGACATCAATGTCTGCGTTGCCGTCGTCATCGCAGGCAAGCCAGCTCCCACAAAAGCTCGACACACCGAATTCGAAGAGAAATTCCATGAGCAGCCTAAACATCGTCCCTTTAAGCTCAGCCCTCGGCGCACAAATCAGCGGCGTCGACGTCAGCCAACCGCTGCCCCCGGAGCAACGCGAAGCCATCGAGCAGGCACTGCTCAAACATCAAGTGCTGTTCTTCCGCAACCAGCCGATCACCCCACAACAGCAGGCACGATTCGCCGCCAATTTCGGCGACCTTCACATTCATCCGATCTACCCGAATGTGCCGGAACAACCGGAAGTGCTGATCCTCGATACCGCCGTCACCGACGTGCGCGATAACGCGATCTGGCACACCGACGTGACCTTCCTGCCGACCCCGGCCATGGGCGCGGTACTCAGTGCCAAGCTGCTGCCGGAGTTTGGTGGCGACACGTTGTGGGCCAGCGGGATAGCCGGGTATGAAGCGCTGTCGGCACCGATGAAAAGCTTGCTTGAAGGGTTGACCGCAACCCACGATTTCACCCGTTCATTTCCGCTGGAGCGTTATGGCAATACGCCCGATGCACTGGCTCAGTGGGAAGAAGCTCGGCGTAAAAATCCGCCACTTTCACATCCGGTCATTCGCACACACCCAGTAAGCGGGCGGCGCTCGTTGTTCGTCAACGAAGGCTTCACGTCGAAGATCAATGAACTGTCGGAAACCGAGAGCGAAGTGATTCTGAAGTTTTTGTTCGCTCATTCAACGCGGCCGGAATTTACCATTCGCTGGCGCTGGCGCAAGGATGATGTGGCGTTTTGGGATAACCGCGTGACCCAGCATTACGCTGTGGATGACTACCGGCCGGCGCGGCGGGTGATGCAGCGGGCGACGGTGTTGGGGGATGTGCCGTTTTTCCGCTAATTCCGGAATCCGATCGTTCCCACGCTCCGCGTGGGAATGCAGCTCGGGACGCTCCGCGTCCCATCCAAAGCCGAACGCGGAGCGTCCGCTGAGGCGTTCCCACGCAGAGCGTGGGAACGATCAGTGCTCGGTTACTCAGCCGTCGAAGGCTTCTCCCAAAGATTGATCCCGCCCTCCTGGGCAAACCGGTCAATCTCCGCCAACTCATCAGCGCTAAAGCTCAAATTCTTCAACGCCCCGACGTTCTCGATAATCTGCTCCGGCCGGCTCGCGCCGATCAGTGCCGACGTCACCCGTGGATCGCGCAGCGTCCACGCCAGCGCCAACTGCGCCAAACTCTGCCCACGCCCCTTGGCGATTTCGTTGAGCCCGCGCACATGGGCGATGTTGGCTTCGGACAAGTGCGAAGACTGCAACGAAGCACCGCCCGGACGATTGACCCGCGCATCCTTCGGAATGCCATTGAGGTATTTATCGGTCAGCAGGCCCTGCGCCAACGGCGTGAAGGCAATCACGCCAGTGCCGAGTTCGTCGGTGACGTCCAGCAGGTCTTTTTCAATCCAACGATTGAGCAGGTTGTACGCCGGCTGATGAATCAGCAGCGGCACCTTCCACTCTTTCAAAAGCGCTGCCATCTCACGGGTTTTCACCCCGGAATACGACGAGATGCCAATGTACAACGCCTTGCCTTGTTGCACCGCTGTGGCCAGTGCACTGGCGGTTTCCTCCAGCGGGGTGTCCGGGTCGAAACGGTGTGAATAGAAAATATCCACATAGTCCAGGCCCAGTCGCTGCAGGCTCTGATCCAGGCTGGCCAGCACGTATTTGCGCGAACCACCGCCCTGCCCGTACGGACCGGGCCACATGTCCCAACCGGCCTTGCTGGAGATGATCAGTTCGTCGCGATACTGCTTGAAGTCTTCACGCAGCAACCGGCCGAAGTTGATCTCGGCGCTGCCATACGGCGGGCCATAGTTGTTGGCCAGGTCAAAGTGATTGATCCCCAGATCGAACGCCGTACGCAGCAACGAGCGCTGGGTATCAATCGGCGTGCTGTCACCGAAGTTGTGCCACAGCCCCAGGGACAACGCCGGCAGCACCAAACCGCTGCGACCCACGCGGCGGTAAGGAATGGAATCGTAGCGGTTTTCGGCAGCGGTGTAGGTCATCGAATCCTCTCTTGTCGGTCTTGAATGCGGTATCGACTGCGTCGCAAGTTGCCCAGCATACGCCCTGACAAACGCCGATAAACCTCGGACTCGAGAAAATGCTGAAACGTTTCACAGATTTTTAATCTGACCCACTTTATGCCGRCAACTCACGTAGCGCTGCAGCCGCTAAAAACCCCGATCTTGAGCTGTATCGCTGATCCCGCCTGACCGTCTGGTCGATACGCTCAAGCAACTGCTCGGGAAGCGTGGCATTGAAACGCACTGACTTGCCGAAGTAAGGCGTGATATCGAACTCGACCACACCCCACACACCGCCCGCGTAATCGGGGTTATCCAGATGAGCATCAATCTCTCGCACCTGAGGCAATGGATCACCATCGGCGAGCAGGCCTTCGTAGTGCAACGCCAACGCTTCCTTCGCATTTTCAAATGCCTGCGCCACCGTAGCGCCCGCGGAGAAACAACCTGGCACGTCCGGGATAATCACTGCGTATTCTGAGTCGGCATCCTTGTGCAGAACGACCGGGAATTTCATTTCGGTGAGTCCTATCAACCAGATTTGTGCGGCGAACTATAGGTAAAAAATCATCATCGAAACCCACAATACACATCCTGAAACTGATCGCTTACGACCCCCTGTAAGGCTAACGCGCCCCTGCGAACACCTCCCCCAACCAATCCACAAACACCCGAACCCGTGGCGACATGTGTCGGTTGTGCGGATACAACACCGACACCGGCATCGGCGGTGGTGGCGTGTCGATGAGCACTTCCTGCACCAGTCCCTGGGCAATCTGGGTTTCCATCCGGTAATGCGGGCACTGGATCAGCCCGAGCCCGGCGATCGCCGATGCGGCGTAGATTTCTGCGCCGAACACTGAAAGCGCGCCGTCGATGGCCACTTCCCTCAGTTCGCCATTCACCATGAATTCGAATGGAAACAGCTTGGCAGTGGTGCGGGAGACGTAGTTCACCGCGCGGTGATGTTTGAGGTCGTCGAGGGTTTTCGGTTCGCCATATTTGCGCAAGTACGTGGGGCTGGCGCAGGTGATCTGGCGCAGGTTGGCGATGCGTTTTCCGATCAGTGCCGAATCACTCAACGTGCCCGCGCGTAGTACGCAGTCGACGCCTTCGGCGATCAAGTCGACAAAGCGGTCGGACTCGCTGATGGACAGTTCGATCTGCGGGTAGCGCTCCATGAATTGCGGCAATGCGGGGATCACAAAACGTTTGGCCAGCGTACCGTGCAGGTCGACGCGCAGCCGGCCTTTCGGGGCGCCGCCGCGAAACGCCAGCTCCGCCTCTTCCAGTTCCGCCAGCAGTTGCACGCAGCGCAGGTAATACGCCTCGCCGTCCAGGGTCGGGCGCACCTTGCGCGTACTGCGCTCCAGCAACCGCGTGCCGAGCCAGGCTTCGAACTGGTTCAGGGTGTGGGTCAACGTTGCGCGCGGCAGGTTCAGGTCTTCGGCCGCCAGGGTGAAGCTGCTGCGCTCGTAGATCCGCACGAAGACTTTCATCGCTTTGACTTGATCCAAACGAGCCTCCGATTGTTGGCGATTATTGAACAGTCAAGGCAACTCTCGTGCATTTATCGGCCTGAGTAAACATGTGAATCTGGCTTCACACCCAGCTAACAACTCATCAGGAATCAACACCATGACTACTCAGAAAGTTGCCATCGTTACCGGCGCCTCCCGTGGCATCGGCGCCGTGATCGCCAAACAACTGACCAGCGACGGTTTCGCCGTCGCCATCAATTACGCCAGCAGCGCCACCGAAGCCTCGGCCCTGGTGGTTGAATTGCGTCAGGCCGGCCATCAAGCCATAGCGATCAAGGCTGACGTGGCCAACGCTGACGACGTGCGCCGGATGTTCGACGAGACCGAAACACAACTGGGCAAGGTCGACGTGCTGGTCAATAACGCCGGCATCCTCAAGGTGCTGCCGCTGGCGCAACACACCGATGAACTGTTCGAGCAGACCTTCAACATCCACGCACGCGGCACTTTCAACACCCTGCGCGAAGCGGCGACGCGTTTGAACAGTGGCGGGCGGATCGTCAACTTTTCCAGCAGCACCGTCGGCCTTAACTTGCCGGGTTATGCGGTGTACATCGCCAGCAAAGCGGCGGTGGAATCGTTGACGCAGGTGTTTGCCAAGGAAATGCGCGGGCGCAATATCACGGTGAATGCCGTGGCGCCGGGGCCGGTTGCCACCGAGTTGTTTTTGCACGGCAAGAGTGAAGAACAGATTCAGAACTTCGCCAAGATGCCTCCGCTGGAGCGCCTGGGTCAGCCGGAGGATATTGCTCGCGTGGTGTCGTTTCTGGTGGGGCCGGATTCGGCTTGGGTCAATGGGCAGGTTTTGCGCGCCAATGGGGGGTTGGTTTAACTATGATCATATGAAGACCGCTGTGACCCCATCGCGAGCAGGCTCGCTCCCACAGGGTTAATGGTTGGCCACAAAATTTGTGGCCAACACCCATCCACTGTGGGAGCGAGCCTGCTCGCGATAGCGGTTTATCAGGCCATACATAACGATCAGGTGAACTCAACATGCACACAGCCATCATCACCACCTTCGGCCTGGCCCTCCTCGCACTGATGCTGTTCATCGGCGAAAAAATCGGCTTCAGCCGCCAGACACTGACCTACAGCTTTGTGGTCCTGTGGCTGGCACTGACGGTGATCAACGGGGCCGTCGGCGTGGTCACTGGCGGCCAGTCCTTGAGTTCAGAGCTGGCGATCGGCACGGTGGTGTTCAGTGTGCCGGTGGCGGCGCTGGTGCTGTTCATGGTGTTGAGTACCGAGGCCTGAAACAGGCCCCGCACGGCTAACGCACCAAGTGTAAAAACTGCAGATGCCGTTCGTACTGATCAAGGATGTCGTTGATGATCTGATCCTTGGTATAACCCACCAGATCATAGTCCTGACTGCCTTCRCTCAAATGCACTTCTGCCCGGTAGTAACGACGGTTGTTGAGTTGCTTGGAGCCCATACCGCCTCGGGCAAAGGATGGCGTGAAGTAGCCACGCATCTGCACCTGATAAATAAACGGATGCTGTTCACCGTGACCGATTTCCAGGCTGACGCTGTCGTTGGCGGGGTCCGGTTGCGTGATCACATTCAAACCCTTCTCGACAAATACCGCCGACACTTCCTCAATCGCCGGGCGCACCGTGGTATCGAGAAAACGATACACCTCATCCCGCGACGGAAAGTGCACCGCCTGACTCAAGCGCTGACGCCAGCCACCGCGTCGTGAGCCGGCCACGGGCGCCAGGGAATGCAGTTGCGCGATCTGCTTCTGGGACTCCAGGTAGAACGCCTTGTGCAGCCCCCACATCATCAACAGCAGGATCAGCGAGAACGGCAGCGAGGTCAGCACCACCGCCGACTTCAACGCATCGATGCTGCCGGAGAACAACAGCGCACTGGTCACCAGCGCCGTCATCGCGCCCCAGAACACCCGCAGCCATTTCGGCCCGTCTTCATCCGGGTTGCCACCTTTTGCGGACAACGTCGACAGCACCACCGTGCCGGAGTCGGCCGAGGTGACAAAGAACACGAAGCTGATGAACACCGTCACGGCGATGACGGTTTTGCTCCACGGGTAGGTTTCCAGCAGCAGGTAGAGGGTCATCGACGGGTTGTCGATGGCCGACATGCCGAGCGCGCTCATGCCGTGGTTGAGCACTTGATCAATGGCGCTGTTGCCGAAGATCGACATCCACGCCAGGGTAAAGCCGAGCGGGATCAGCAGCACGCCGAAGACAAATTCGCGGATGGTGCGGCCACGGGAAATCCGTGCAATGAACAGGCCCACGAATGGCGACCAAGCGATCCACCAGGCCCAGTAAAACACCGTCCAGCCGCCGAGCCAGTCGCTGGGCTTGTCGTAGGCGTACAGGTCGAAACTCTTCATCGGCAAAGCGCCGAGGTAGTCGCCGACGTTCTGGATCAGGGTATTGAGCAGGTGCTGGGTGGGTCCGGCAAACAACACAAACAGCAGCAGCGCACAGGCCAGCAGCATGTTGATGTCGGACATCACCCGCACGCCTTTATCGACGCCGGACACCGCGACGATGATCGCCGCGCCCATCATCAGCGTGATCAGCCCGACCTGAATCCACTGGGTGTGGGCGATGCCGAACAGGTAATCCAGCCCTGAGTTGAGGTGCAGTACACCAAAGCCCATGTCGGCACCAAGACCGAACACCGTGGCGATGATGCCGAAGCCGTCCACCGCATAACCGATGGGGCCGTTGATGCGCTTGCCAATCAGCGGATACAGCGCCGAACGCAGAGCCAGTGGCAGGTTGTGACGATAGGCAAAGTAGGCCAGCGCCATGCCGACGAACGCGAACACGCCCCAGCCRTGCAGGCCCCAGTGCAGAAACAAAATCTGCATCGCCTGACGCGCCGCGTCCGCCGTACCGGCCTCGCCTTGTGGCGGTTGCGCCAAGTGGGTCAGCGGTTCGGACACGCAAAAGAAAAACAGCGTGATGCTGATCCCGGCGGCGAACAGCATGCCGGCCCAGGACAGGTAACTGAATTCGGGTTCGTCGTGGTCGGCACCGAGCTTGATCTTGCCGTAGCCGGACAAGGCGGTGACCACCACGAAGACCAGATACAGGGTCATCGCGAGCATGTAGTACCAGCCGACCGTATTGGCCGCCCAGTTTTGCGCCGCCAGCAACCAGGCACCGGCCTGTTCAGGCATGGCGATGACGACGATGCCAAAGAGCAGAATGAAGCTCGCCGAGAAGTAGAACACCGGCGGATTCATGCGGACCAGGCCGCTGGGAGGAAGGGACGATGCACTCATGAAACGTGCACCTCGACGGGGTAAAACGTGGCTGTAAAATTCGGACTCAGCAAAGGCAAGCCTCCTGTTGTGAGCGGGCAGCGAACTGCCGGTTTAACTTGAATGAACGTTCAAGTTAAACATGGATAGGGGGCTAAGGACTAATCCCTGGGCTCGGCGGTCGTGCTTGTAAGCTAGCTCAAGGATGGGTAACAAGAAGGTTGGGAGGATTCGTTCAGTTGAGAATTGGCTGAGTGCCAGTATCTCGGTTCGGCTTGAAACCAATCGCGAGCAGGCTCGCTCCCACAGTGGATTTGTGTCAGTCCACACCATTGTGAACACCACAAAAACCCTGTGGGAGCGAGCCTGCTCGCGATAAGGCCAGAACAGTCAGCAAAGATTCAGGGGCTTACTTCTGCGTCCCGTCATCATGCTGCAAGTTCGCCTGAGTCAGGTTACACCCCGCCGGCACGCTGCGGGTCAGCCAGACATTGCCACCGATGGTCGAACCCTTGCCAATCGTGATCCGCCCCAGAATCGTCGCACCGGCGTAGATCACCACATCATCCTCAACAATCGGATGCCTCGGATGGCCCTTCTGCAACTGCCCGTCTTCATCGGAGGGGAAGCGTTTGGCACCCAACGTGACCGCCTGATAAATCCGCACTCGCTCGCCAATAATCGCGGTCTCGCCGATCACCACCCCAGTCCCGTGATCGATGAAGAAGCTGCGACCGATCTGCGCGCCAGGGTGAATGTCGATGCCGGTGGCCGAGTGGGCGATTTCCGAGCTGATCCGCGCCAACAACGGCAACCCGGCGCGGTACAAATGGTGGGCCAGGCGATGGTGGATCACCGCCAGAATGCCCGGGTAGCAGAGCAACACTTCATCGACACTGCGGGCCGCCGGGTCACCGTGATAGGCCGCCAGCACATCGCTATCCAGCAACCTGCGCAGCCCTGGCAAGGCGAGCGCGAAGTCCTGAATAATCTGAATGGTGTTGGCCTCGATCTCAGCGTCCGCTTGCTGACTGTGGCGCGCGGCATAGCGCAATTCGAGCCGCGCCTGCGCCAGCAGCGCGTTCAACGCCACATCAAGGGTGTGGCCGACGTAGAAGTTTTCACTCTCTTCGCGCAAATCCACCGGCCCCAGGCGCATCGGGAACAGCGCCCCGCAGAGCGCTTCAAGAATCTCCGCCATGGCCGCACGCGAAGGCAATTCACGCCCGCCCTGCTCGGTGCTGGCCCGACCATTTTGTGCGCGCCACTCGTCACGCGCCGCGCGCAGTTGGCTGACGATGGTCTGCAATTGCCAATGACTGGAACGCTCGCTCACGGTAAAAACTCCTCACGGGCGGCCGGACTGTCTGGCCGCGCTGACGGCGTTTACTTTACGGCAAGGTCTTGAAGCCGAATTAAGAACCAATTGTGCAGAGCTCAGAATTTTTGGCTATAAGCGATTGACGGTTGCCCAGGCAAATGGGCGTGCCTATAGTCCTGACAATCTTTCTGCGCCAGTACGGACCCATGATCAAACAACAGCTCGCTCGCTTTAACCGTCTCGATTTACTCGGCCACCCTACCGCCCTGGAAAAACTTGAACGTTTGTCGACCTGGCTGGGCCGCGATGTGTACGTCAAACGCGATGACCTGACGCCACTGGCAATGGGCGGCAATAAACTGCGCAAGCTCGAATACCTCGCCGCCGATGCACTGGCTCAAGGCGCCGACACGCTCATCACCGCGGGCGCGCTCCAGTCCAACCATGTACGCCAGACAGCGGCCATTGCCGCCAAACTGGGCCTGGATTGCGTCGCGCTGCTGGAAAACCCTTTGGGCACCGACGACGCCAACTATGTCGGCAACGGCAATCGCCTGTTGCTGGACCTGTTCGATGCCAAGGTCGAGTTGGTGGAAAACCTCGATAACGCCGACGAGCAATTGCAGGCCCTGGCCGAGCGCCTGCGCAATAACGGCAAGAAGCCGTATCTGGTACCGATTGGTGGTTCGAATGCCTTGGGCGCGTTGGGTTATGTACGCGCCGGGCTGGAACTGGCCGAGCAGATCAAAGACACCGGCTTGAAGTTTGCCGCCGTGGTCCTCGCATCAGGCAGCGCCGGTACCCACAGCGGTCTGGCGCTGGCGCTGAGTGAAGCACTGCCGGAATTGCCAGTAATCGGGGTCACGGTTTCCCGGAGCGATGAAGATCAGCGTCCGAAAGTCCAGGGCCTGGCCGAGCGCACGGCCGAGCTGCTGGGCGTGCAGCTGCCAGCGAGTTTCAAAGTTGAACTGTGGGACGAATATTTCGGCCCACGCTATGGCGAGCCGAATGCTGGAACACTGGCGGCGGTGAAGTTGCTGGCGAGTCAGGAAGGCTTGCTGTTGGACCCGGTTTATACCGGCAAGGCCATGGCCGGGTTGCTGGACGGGATTGGACGCGGGCGCTTCGATGAGGGGCCGATTATCTTCCTGCACACTGGTGGCGCGCCGGCGTTGTTTGCCTACAAAGATTTTTTGTAACTGATCGTTCCCACGCTCCTGCGTGGGAATGCAGCTCGTGACGCTCTGCGTCACTGGACGCGGAGCGTCCCTAGAGGCATTCCCACGCGGAGCGTGGGAACGATCTGACATGCAATTAATGCATATACAGATCAATATTTAGTATTTTCCAATCTAAAGGCGCCATCATATAGTCGCGCCGCAGGCGAATTTGCAGCGAGACGCATAAGCTGCTTTAGGGCAGGATATTGCAGTCGTCCAAATCCCGAATTTGCCAACTTTCCTAAAGCGTCTTCCATAAGAAAACACAGGGGCTTGTCATGAATTTTTCCGCACTACGTCGAAACCTGCTGGTTGGCTCGCTGGGCCTGGCGCTGAGCGCCGGTTTACTGGGCCAGGCGGTTGCCGGTGAGCAGCTGCAAAAAATCAAAGACGCTGGCGTGATCAACGTCGGCCTGGAAGGCACTTATCCACCGTTCAGCTTCGTCGACGCCGACGGCAAACTGTCCGGCTTCGAAGTCGAGTTCTCCGAAGCCCTGGCCAAAGAGCTGGGTGTGAAGGCCAAACTGCAACCGACCAAATGGGACGGCATCCTCGCAGCGCTGGAATCCAAGCGTCTGGACGTGGTGATCAACCAGGTGACCATCTCGGAAGAGCGCAAGAAGAAGTATGACTTCTCCACGCCATATACCGTCTCCGGGATTCAGGCGYTGACCCTGACCAAGAACAAAGACACCGTCAAGACCTCCGCCGACCTGGCCGGCAAGAAAGTCGGTGTAGGTCTGGGCACCAACTACGAGCAGTGGGTCAAGGAAAACGTCCCAAAAGCCGACATCAAGACCTATGACGATGATCCGACCAAGTTCCAGGACCTGCGCGTCGGCCGCATCGACGTCATTCTGATCGACCGCCTCGCCGCGCTGGAATACGCCAGGAAGGCCAAAGATACTTCCGCCGCCGGCGAAGCGTTCTCCCGCCAGGAAGCCGGTATTGCCCTGCGCAAAGGCGAGCCTGAGTTGCTTGCAGCAATCGACAAGGCGATCGAAAAACTGCGCGCCGACGGTACGCTGAAAAAGCTTTCGGAAAAATACTTCAGCGCTGACGTCACTCAATAATGGAAGCAGCTTTCCAACTCGCACTGGATTCCGCGCCCTTTCTGCTGAAGGGCGCGTATTACACAGTGATCCTCAGCCTGGGCGGGATGTTCTTCGGCCTGGTGATGGGTTTCGGCCTGGCGCTGATGCGCCTGTCGCGCTTCAAGCTGGTGAGCTGGATCGCCCGCATCTACGTGTCGTTCTTTCGCGGCACGCCGTTGCTGGTGCAACTGTTCGTGATCTATTACGGCTTGCCGCAACTGGGCATCGAACTTGATCCGCTGCCGGCGGCGATGATCGGCTTCTCGCTGAACATGGCCGCCTACGCCTGCGAAATCCTGCGTGCCGCGATCAGCTCCATCGAGCGCGGCCAGTGGGAAGCTGCCGCGAGTATCGGCATGACCCGTGCGCAAACCCTGCGCCGGGCCATCCTGCCGCAAGCGATGCGCACGGCCTTGCCGCCGCTGGGCAACAGCTTCATTTCGCTGGTCAAGGACACGGCGCTGGCCGCCACCATTCAAGTGCCGGAACTGTTCCGTCAGGCGCAGCTGATTACCGCCCGCACCTTTGAAATTTTCACCATGTATCTTGCCGCCGCGCTGATCTACTGGATTCTGGCCACGGTGCTGTCGCACCTGCAGAACAAGTTGGAAGAGCGGGTCAATCGGCACGACCAGGAGTCCTGACCCCATGATTGTCGTGGAAAAACTGACAAAGCAGTTCAAGGGTCAAGTCGTGCTCAACGGCATCGATCTGCAAGTGAAGGAAGGTGAAGTCGTGGCAATCATCGGCCCTAGCGGCTCGGGTAAAACCACGTTTCTGCGTTGCCTGAATTTTCTCGAAGAACCCACCAGCGGACGGATCAAGGTCGGTGACATCGAGATCGATGGCAGCCGCCCGCTGAACCAGCAGCAAGGTCTGGTTCGACGCCTGCGTCAACACGTCGGCTTCGTGTTCCAGAACTTCAACCTGTTCCCCCATCGCACGGCTCTGGAAAACGTCATCGAAGGCCCGATCGTCGTCAAGAAGATCCCGCGTGCCGAAGCCGTTGCCCTGGGCAAAAAGCTCTTGGCCAAGGTTGGTCTGGCAGGCAAGGAAGATGCTTACCCGCGACGCCTGTCCGGTGGTCAGCAACAGCGTGTGGCGATTGCCCGGGCGCTGGCGATGGAGCCGGAAGTGATCCTGTTCGATGAGCCTACCTCGGCGCTCGATCCGGAACTGGTCGGTGAAGTGTTGGCGACCATCCGCGGTCTGGCCGAGGAGAAACGCACCATGGTCATCGTCACCCACGAAATGGGCTTCGCCCGGGACGTGGCCAATCGCGTGGTGTTTTTCGACAAGGGTGTAATCGTCGAGCAAGGCGAATCAAAAGCGTTGTTTGCCAATCCGAAAGAAGAGCGGACAAAACAGTTCCTCAGCAAGTTTCTGAACAACTCTCACGACTGAAAAACATCAACACTACTTGTTAACTTCCATGGACGGAAGTGACAACTACCCCGTCAGCAAAATCTCTTCCGATTTACTCGCCACACGCGCACTTTAAATAATTCAACTGATGCCTTGTGCGGTACATATATATGTCCTGCAACAGATTTTTCTCGCCTAGAGTTCGCTTAAGCCGACCCTCACCACCGAGCGAGCCCAAGCCTACAACTGCGTTGCACACCGCTAAACTCGTGGCCTTGTTCGACGGCACGCTGCGGAATATCAACTTCAGCACGTAGGATTATTCTGAATAACAGGAGATCCAACACTTAACTAGCCAGCTCTATTGACACCTATTCAAGCGCACTCTTATCTAGTCACCAACAGGCGTAAACCTTTGCACTTCAGCATCATTTAACCTTCAAATAACAAGCAGATTTGTTGCTGGGTAATGCACGCCTTTTGATCTTTCAGAAACGGAACTTCGCTGCAAGGCTTCAAGGAGAAAACCCATGACAAGCACATCGAATACACCCGAACTTGCGGCCCCTACCCTGGCGCAATCGCACAAGGCCGGCGTCAACATGACCTCGGCGGCTCATCTGATGATCGACGTGGCGCCCTACCCCGGCATGGACGCAGGCGACCTCATCGAACTTTTCTGGAACAACTGCTACGTCGCCTCCAGGGTCCTGACTGCCGAAGACCGCGGCAACGTAGTCAGTCTGCGAGTGCCGGAAAGCTTCATTGCCAACGGTTGCGCACGCATCCACTACAAGGTCATGCAGATTGGGCAAGGGCCCGCGCTGTCACCGGCGACGCGCGTTCAGATCAAACTGGATTGCCCTGGCGGCCCGCTATCGACCCAGTGCAGCGACGAAAACCAAAGCCTGGCGCCCGTGGGCATCCCCGAGACCATCCGCCGCCAAGGGGTCAACCCTAACCAGATCAAACGCGGCGTACCGTTGACCATCGAGCCTTATCTGAACATGGCCACCGACGATGAAATCACCTTGCGCTGGGGTGATGTGCGCATGGATTTGCCCCGACTCAAGGCTAGCGAGGTGGGCCAGCCGATTCAGGTCTGGGTGCCGCCGGCGATCATTCTCGAAGCCGGCGAAGACCTGCGGCTGGAAGTGACGTATTGCATCCTCGACCGCGTGGGTAACAACTCGCGCTGGGCACCGCCGCGCTGGCTGAAGATTGGCTGCGCGAATCCTTATCTGAAAGTGCGGCCAAAGGAGATGTTGATGGCCGCGGAACCCCGCAAACGCTGAGATCCCTGTGACACTCGGCGGACTCGATCCTGTAGCAGCTGGCGAAGCCTGCGTCCGGCTRCGMAGCAGTCGCTAAATCAAGCGATGCGGTCATTCAGGTTGATCGCGGACTGAGAATTTACGACTGCTKCGYAGCCGGACGCAGGCTTCGCCAGCTGCTAAAGGGGGGCGCGACACCTCATTAAATGGGTGTACGTCACCCCTTCTATGTATATTCCTAAAAGTTAGTTTATTAATTTTTTATACGCGCTTAGGGTATATACACCGGACCACCGGACATTCTTGTTTTTATTCGTCGCAACCCACGCGACGATCCCATGAGATGTGAGGTAGGTATGGTCCGGAACACAATCACCCCAGTGCAGATCGCCAGGGCATTGCGTGCAGCCAAGGAGCGGCACTGATGTCCAGTCTGGCAGATGCAATCGTCCACAGTGATCTGGACGTCGCCCCGTTGTTGTTGCCTGCACAGGTTTTGCGCAACGACGCTCAAGCCATTGAAGCCGCCCATGAACTGGCGCACGTCGCCCGTCTTCATGCGGCCAAACGTGACCGTCAGCGCAAGTTGCCCTGGTCGGAAATCGAACAGTTCACCCGCAGCGGTTTAGGCAGCATTGCCATCCCGCGTGAATACGGCGGCCCACAGGTTTCGTTCGTCACACTCGCCGAGGTGTTCGCGATCATTTCCGCGGCAGATCCGGCGTTGGGACAGATTCCGCAGAACCAGTTCGGCATTCTCAACCTGGTGCTGGGCAGCGCCACGGAAGCGCAGAAAAAGCAGCTGTTCAAAAGCGTGCTCGACGGCTGGCGCATCGGCAATGCGGGCCCCGAACGCGGTACAAAAAACACCCTGGAACTCAAGGCGCGCATCACCGCCGATGGCGACGGTTTTGTCCTCAATGGCCAGAAGTTTTACTCCACGGGCGCGCTGTTCGCCCACTGGGTCGCAGTCAAAGCGTTGAACGATGACGGCAAGCAAGTACTGGCCTTCGTTCGTCGCGGTACGCCGGGGCTGCGCATCGTTGATGACTGGTCGGGTTTCGGTCAGCGCACCACCGCCAGCGGCACCATTTTGCTTAACAACGTGCGGGTCGATGCCGAACTGGTGGTGGATAACTGGAAGATCAACCAGAAGCCGAACCTCCAAGGCGCCGTGTCGCAACTGATTCAAGCCGCCATCGATGCGGGGATCGCCCGGGGCGCCATCGACGACGCCATCGAGTTTGTGAAAACCCGGGCGCGTCCGTGGATCGACGCCAAGGTCGAACGCGCCAGCGATGACCTCTACGTGATCGCAGATATCGGCAAGTTGAAAATCGAACTGCACGCCGCCGAAGCGCTGTTGCGCAAAGCCGGGAAAGTACTTGATCAAGTCAACGCCGCGCCCCTAACGGCCGAGTCGGCGGCCCGCGCATCGATTGCCGTGGCCGAAGCCAAAGTGCTGACCACCGAGATCTCGCTGCTGGCCAGCGAAAAACTCTTCGAACTGGCCGGCAGCCGCGCCACCCTCGCCGAATTCAACCTCGACCGCCACTGGCGCAACGCCCGCGTGCACACATTGCACGACCCGGTGCGCTGGAAATATCACGCGGTCGGCACCTATCACCTCAATGGCACTTTGCCTGCGCGGCATTCCTGGATCTGATGACCAGTACCCTTTTGACCAGATCTCTGGAGAAACACATGACTTATTTCCACCACGTCGCGGTCATAACCAGCGATGAGCAAGCCCTGGTCGTCGCCAGTGACCTGGCCGACGACTTCAAACGCGACAGCGCACTGCGCGACCGTGAACGCCGTTTGCCACACCCGGAACTGGAAGTGTTTTCCCGTTCAGGCCTCTGGGGTATCAGCGTACCGAAGGAGTATGGTGGCGCCGGCGTGTCCAACGTGACGCTGGCCAAGGTGATCGCCTTGATTGCCCAGGCTGATGGCTCGCTCGGGCAAATCCCGCAGAACCATTTTTATGCCCTCGAAGTGCTGCGCGTAAACGGCAGCCATGAGCAGAAACAACGCCTGTATGCAGAAGTATTGGCCGGCCAGCGCTTTGGCAATGCGCTCGCCGAACTCGGCACAAAAACCGCTCACGACCGCGTCACCAGCCTCAAGCGCGACGGTGACGGCTATCGCATCAACGGTCGCAAGTTTTACTCAACCGGCGCGATTTATGCACAACGCATCCCGACCTCGGTGGTGGATGACAATGGCGTGCAGCAATTGGCGTTCGTGCCGCGCGACAGCAAAGGCCTGACGGTCATCGACGATTGGAGCGGCTTTGGTCAGCGCACCACCGGCAGCGGTTCAGTGGCGTTCGACGATGTGTATGTGGCGGCCGAGGACGTGATCCCGTTCCAAAGCGCTTTCGAACGCCCGACCACCGTCGGCCCGCTGGCGCAGATCCTCCACGCCGCCATTGACACCGGCATCGCTCGCGCAGCCTATGAAGATGCGCTGCATTTTGTGCGCACCAAAACCCGGCCGTGGATCGACGCCACTCATGAAAAAGCCACCGACGACCCGCTGACCATCAAGAGTTTCGGTCATTTGAGCATTCGCCTGCACGCCGCCGAAGCCCTGCTGGAACGCTCCGGCGAACGCCTCGACAAGGCTCAAGCCGACACCAACGCCGAAACCGTCGCCGCCGCCTCGATTGCCGTCGCCGAAGCCCGAGCCATCAGCACCGAAATCTCCCTCGCCGCCGGCAGTACGTTGTTCGAACTGGCCGGCAGCCAAGCCACCCTGATCGAGCAYGGACTGGACCGGCACTGGCGCAACGCGCGCGTGCACACCTTGCACGACCCGGTACGCTGGAAATATCACGCGGTGGGCAACTACTACCTGAACGATGAAAACCCTCCGTTACGAGGGACCATCTGATGGCCGACGGCAAAAAGAAGATCCTGCTCAACGCGTTCAACATGAACTGCGTCGGGCATATCAACCATGGTCTGTGGACACATCCACGGGACAATTCCACGCAATACAAAACGATCGAGTATTGGACCGAGCTGGCGCAACTGTTGGAGCGCGGGCTGTTCGACGGACTGTTCATCGCCGACATCGTCGGTGTGTACGACGTCTACCAGAACTCAGTGGATGTGCCGCTGAAAGAGTCGATCCAACTCCCGGTCAACGACCCGTTGCTGTTGGTATCGGCCATGGCCGCCGTGACCAAAAACCTTGGCTTCGGCCTGACTGCCAACCTCACTTATGAGCCGCCGTACCTGTTCGCCCGACGCATGTCCACGCTCGATCACCTGAGCCGTGGCCGGGTCGGCTGGAACATCGTCACCGGCTACCTCGACAGCGCCGCCAAGGCCATGGGCCTGAGCGAACAGGTCGAGCACGACCGTCGTTACGACCAGGCTGATGAATACCTGGAGGTGCTCTACAAACTCTGGGAAGGCAGCTGGGAAAACGGCGCGGTGCTCAACGACCGCGAACAACGGATCTACGCCCAGCCGGAGAAAGTGCACAAGGTCGAGCACAAAGGCGAGTTCTATCAGGTCGAGGGATATCACCTGTGCGAGCCGTCACCGCAGCGCACACCAGTGTTGTTCCAGGCCGGTAGTTCGGATCGCGGTTTGCTGTTCGCCGGGCGTCATGCCGAGTGCGTGTTCATCAGCGGCCAGAACAAACCGTCGACCAAAATCCAGGTGGACAAGGTTCGCGCCAGCGCCGTCGCGGCCGGGCGCAACCCCGAGGACATCAAGGTGTTCATGGGGCTGAACGTGATAGTCGGCGCCACCGAAGAGCTTGCCTGGGCCAAACACGCCGAGTACCTGAGCTATGCCAGTGCCGAGGCCGGCRTGGCGCATTTTTCGGCATCGACCGGGATCGATTTTTCCGAATACGAAATCGACGAACCGATCCAGTACGTGAAGAGCAACGCGATCCAGTCGGCGACCAAAAACCTGCAAAACAACGACTGGACCCGCCGCAAATTGCTTGAGCAACACGCCCTCGGTGGTCGCTACATCACCGTGGTCGGTTCGCCCGAGCAAGTGGCGGATGAACTGGAATCGTGGATCGCCGAAACCGGCCTGGACGGCTTCAACCTGACACGGATTGTCACCCCGGAAAGCTATGTGGATTTCATTGATCTGGTGATTCCGGAGTTGCAGCGTCGCGGGTCGTACAAGACCGCTTATGACGACGGCAGCTTGCGGGAGAAGCTGTTTCACGCAGAAGCGCATTTGCCTGAGCAACATACCGGTTCTAACTACCGCCATTGAACCCTGTGGAAGCTGGCCTGCCGGCGATAGCGGTGGGTCAGTTGAAGTTGTGCTGGCTGACACA
>NZ_JBFUKU010000034.1:0-31836 GCF_056400685.1 Pseudomonas sp. P5_A12
CTATTGATGTCGACTGACAGACTGCTATCGCGAGCAGGCTCGCTCCCACAGGGGATGGTCAGTGAATTCAAGTGACCGGACACAAAAAAGCCCCCGCCACCTTCACGGCAACGGGGGCTTTTTGATGTGCTTACATCTCCACTTGAGTACCCAACTCAATCACCCGGTTCAACGGCAGATTAAAGAACCGCAAATTGCCATTGGCATTCTTCAACATGAAGGCAAACAACCCCTCCCGCCAACGAGCCATGCCTTCCAGCTTGGAGGCAATCACCGTCTCGCGGCTGAGGAAGTAAGTGGTGCGCATCGGGCTGAAGTCCAGGTCATCGAGATGACACAACTTCAGTGCTTGCGGCACATCCGGCTCGTCGACGAAGCCGAAATGCAGAATCACCCGGAAGAACCCTTCGCCGTAGGAATCGACTTCGAAGCGCCGGCTCGGCGGAACGCGCGGGATGTCTTCATACACCACGGTCAGCAGCACCACTTGCTCGTGCAGCACCTGGTTATGCAGCAGGTTGTGCAACAGCGCGTGCGGCACGGCATCCGGGCGCGCAGTCAGGAACACGGCTGTGCCCTGCACGCGATGCGGCGGTTGCACGGCAATGCTGCTGATGAAAATCGGCAGGGGCAGCCCGCCTTCGTCCATGCGCTCCACCAGCAGTTGTTTGCCGCGTTTCCAGGTGGTCATCAGCACGAACAGCGCGATACCGGCGATCACCGGGAAGGCACCACCCTGAACGATTTTCGGCACGTTGGCGGCGAAGTACAGACCGTYGACCAACAGGAAACCGATCGACAACGGCACCGCGAGAATCGGTGGCCATTTCCACAGCAGCAACATCACCGCCGACACCAGAATGGTGGTCATCAGCATCGTGCCCGTCACCGCCACGCCATAGGCCGAGGCCAAGGCACCGGAAGATTCGAAGCCCAATACCAACAGAATCACGCCGACCATCAGCGCCCAGTTCACCGCGCCGATGTAGATCTGGCCTTGTTCGGCGCTGGAGGTGTGTCGAATGTGCATGCGCGGAATGTAACCGAGCTGGATCGCCTGACGGGTCAGGGAGAACGCACCGGAAATCACCGCTTGGGAAGCAATCACCGTGGCCAGGGTCGACAAGCCCACCAATGGAATCAGCGCCCAGCTCGGTGCCAACAGGTAGAACGGGTTACGAGCGGCTTCCGGATCACCCAACAGCAGCGCGCCTTGGCCAAAGTAGTTCAGCACCAGCGCCGGCAACACGAGGATGAACCAGGCGCGGGCAATCGGCTTGCGGCCAAAGTGGCCCATGTCGGCGTACAGCGCTTCGGCGCCGGTCAATGCCAGCACTACCGCACCGAGAATCGCCACGCCCATGCCTGGGTGGACGACGAAGAAACGCACGCCCCACACCGGGTTCATCGCTTGCAGCACTTCCGGGTGCTGCATGATGCCGTAGACGCCCAGCGCGCCCAGCACCACAAACCAGGTGACCATGATCGGCCCGAACAGAATGCCGATGCGCGCGGTGCCGTGGCTCTGGATCAGGAACAGCGCCACCAACACGATCAATGACAGCGGGACCACCCAATGATCGATGCCCTCGAACGCCAGCCCGAGGCCTTCAATGGCGGAGAGGACGGAAATCGCCGGAGTGATCATGCTGTCGCCGTAGAACAGCGCCGCACCGATCAGCCCGCAAACCACCAGCAAGGTGCGCAACTTCGGATGCCCAGACGCCGCCCGCCGGGCCAGCGCGGTCAGGGCCATGATCCCGCCTTCGCCCTGGTTGTCGGCGCGCAGGACAAACATCATGTACTTGATCGAAACGACCCAGATCAACGACCAGAAGATCAGCGCCAGTATCCCCAGCACGCCGTCATGGTTGACCGGCACGCCATAGGCACCGGAAAACACTTCTTTGAGGGTGTACAGCGGGCTCGTGCCGATATCGCCGTAAACCACCCCGACTGCCGCGACCAGCATGCCGATCGGCTTTGCCGCTGAATGCTCGGCACCCGCCGCCTGACTACTTGCCTGACCCATCCACCACTCCTACTACCCAGACCGGGCTTCTTTGGAAGAAGCACTATGCTTTGCCACGCAGCATGCGCTGTTTTACCAATGGTTACAGACGTTTTGTTGACTGTAAAAATTCGATAAAGCCTAACGGCGCGAAGCATAGCGCAGCACTCGTCGTATTTCCCTGCATAAAGCTGGTCAAGTGAGCGACTCATCGCTAGAATTGCGCACTTTTTGATCAGAGGCGCGACAAAGCGCCCGTTTGTCGCCTTGCCGACTTCGGCTGGAGGCGTCACAAATACCGAGGTTAGACATGTCCACCACTCCTGCGCCGGCCAATCCAAAGGTTGGCTTCGTATCCCTGGGTTGCCCCAAAGCACTGGTCGACTCCGAGCGCATCCTTACCCAGCTGCGCATGGAAGGCTATGACGTTGTGTCCACTTACGAGGACGCAGATGTCGTGGTGGTCAACACCTGCGGCTTCATCGACTCGGCCAAGGCAGAATCTTTGGAAGTGATCGGCGAAGCCATCAAGGAAAACGGCAAGGTCATCGTGACCGGCTGCATGGGCGTCGAAGAAGGCAACATCCGCAAGGTGCACCCAAGCGTGCTGGCCGTGACCGGTCCGCAGCAATACGAGCAAGTGGTCAACGCTGTGCACGACGCCGTACCGCCGCGTCAGGATCACAACCCGCTGATCGACCTGGTGCCGCCGCAAGGCATCAAGCTGACCCCGCGCCACTACGCTTATCTGAAGATTTCCGAAGGCTGCAACCACAGCTGCAGCTTCTGCATCATCCCGTCGATGCGCGGCAAACTGGTCAGCCGTCCGGTCGGTGACGTGCTCGACGAGGCCCAGCGCCTGGTCAAGGCCGGCGTCAAAGAGCTGTTGGTGATCTCCCAAGACACCAGCGCCTACGGCGTCGACGTGAAATACCGCACCGGTTTCTGGAACGGCGCGCCGGTGAAAACCCGCATGACCGAACTCTGCGAAGCCTTGAGCACCCTGGGTGTCTGGGTTCGCCTGCATTACGTTTACCCGTACCCGCACGTCGACGAGCTGATCCCGTTGATGGCCGCTGGCAAAATCCTGCCGTACCTGGACATCCCGTTCCAGCACGCCAGCCCGAAAGTCCTCAAAGCCATGAAACGCCCGGCCTTCGAAGACAAGACCTTGGCGCGGATCAAGAACTGGCGCGAGATCTGCCCGGACCTGATCATCCGGTCGACCTTCATCGTCGGCTTCCCCGGTGAAACCGAAGAAGACTTCCAGTACCTGCTGGACTGGCTGACCGAAGCCCAACTCGATCGCGTCGGCTGCTTCCAGTACTCGCCAGTCGAAGGCGCCCCCGCCAACCTGCTGGACGCGGCCATCGTGCCGGACGACGTCAAGCAGGACCGCTGGGACCGCTTCATGGCGCACCAACAAGCGATCAGCTCGGCGCGCCTGCAAATGCGCATCGGCCGTGAAATCGAAGTGCTGGTGGACGAAGTCGACGAGCAAGGCGCGGTTGGCCGCTGCTTCTTCGATGCGCCGGAAATCGACGGTAACGTGTTCATCGACAACGGCAGCAACTTGAAGCCGGGCGACAAAGTCTGGTGCAAAGTGACCGACGCCGACGAATACGACCTGTGGGCTGAACAGATCTAAACGCAAAAAATACGCAAAGCCCCGCTCTCTTGACGAGATGCGGGGCTTTTTTACGTCTATCGTTTGGGGGAGAAAGGATTCGCATCATCAACTGCAAAAGGGGCAGCCGGCCATGCGCCAACATTCGGTCATCCACACGCCGAAACAGAGCGATTACGAAGAACTGGCCCGGGTCTGGGAAGACTCGGTACGCGCCACCCATGACTTTCTGCCGGACAGTTACATCCAGTTGCTCAAGGACCTGGTGCTGACCCGCTACCTCGATGCTGTGATGCTGATCTGCACCAAAGACCCGCGCCAGCACATCACCGGGTTCGCCGGGGTCGCCGCCGGCAAGGTCGAAATGCTCTTCATCGATCCGGCTCACCGAGGCCAGGGCCTGGGCAAACAGTTGCTACGCTATGCCCTGGAACACCTGCATGCAGATAAGCTCGACGTCAACGAACAGAACTCACAAGCGCTGGGGTTCTATTTCAAACAAGGCTTTGAAGTGATCGCCCGTTCCGAATTTGACGGCATGGGCCAGCCTTATCCGCTGTTGCACATGCGTCTGCGCCAAAGTCAGCAGCATTCGCGGCATGGCTGACACAAAACCGAACAACTGTAGGAGCCGGCTTGTGTAGGAGCTGGCTTGCCAGCGAAGGCGGCCGATTGATCGCCACAAGACCCCCGGGCCTCTTCGCCGGCAAGCCAGCTCCTACACTAAATGCCACACGATGCAAATGGAGCCGGGATAAACCGGCGCCAGGCAGGTACAATGCCCACCCCTTTTTTGTTACGGCCCTGTCATGACTGACCCGATTCGTCTCTCCAAACGCCTCATCGAACTCGTCGGCTGTTCCCGTCGGGAGGCTGAGCTGTTCATCGAGGGCGGCTGGGTGACCGTGGACGGTGAAGTCATCGACGAGCCGCAGTTCAAGGTCGACACTCAAAAAGTCGAACTCGATCCAGAGGCCAAGGCCACTGCACCAGAGCCAGTGACCATTCTGTTGAACGTGCCCGTGGGCATGGACGCGGACACCGCCATGGCCACCCTGAGCGCCGAGACCCTGAGCGAAGAACACCGCTTCAGTAAACGTCCGCTCAAGGGTCATTTCCTGCGCCTGACCGCCAGTACCGACCTGCAGGCCAACGCCAGCGGGTTGCTGGTGTTCACCCAGGACTGGAAGATCCTGCGCAAGCTCACTGCCGATGCCAGCAAGATCGAGCAAGAATATGTGGTCGAAGTTGAAGGCGACATGGTGGCTCACGGCCTCAACCGCCTGAACCACGGCCTGACCTACAAGGGCAAGGAACTGCCGCCAGTCAAAGCCAGCTGGCAGAACGAAAACCGCCTGCGTTTTGCGATGAAGAACCCGCAACCGGGCGTGATCGCCCTGTTTTGCCAGGCCGTCGGCCTGAAGGTCGTCGCCATCCGCCGCATCCGCATCGGCGGCGTGTCCATCGGCAAAGTGCCGCTGGGACAATGGCGCTACCTGTCCGGCAAAGAGAAGTTCTAAGGCTTCTCCCGCCGCCACACATTCCGGCGCCGCTGATTAATGCGGCGCCCACTGCTGAATATCAGGATTGCACACCATGATTCACAACGACGTATTGCGCAGCGTTCGCTACATGCTGGACATCAGCGACAAGAAAGTCATCGAGATCATCAAGCTCGGCGGCATGGACGTGCCCCTCGCCGACCTGCTGACTTACCTCGACAAGAAAGAAGAAGACGAGGAAGGCTTTGTCCGCTGCCCGGACGACGTCATGGCGCATTTCCTTGATGGCCTGGTGATCTTCAAGCGTGGCAAGGACGAAAGCCGTCCGCCGCAGCCGATCGAAATCCCGGTGACCAACAACATCATCCTGAAAAAACTGCGCGTGGCCTTCGAACTGAAAGAAGACGACATGCACGCGATTCTCAAGGCCGCCGAGTTCCCGGTGTCCAAGCCTGAACTGAGCGCGCTGTTCCGCAAGTTCGGCCATACCAACTACCGTACCTGTGGCGACCAGTTGCTGCGCAACTTCCTCAAAGGGCTCACTCTTCGAGTGAGAGCATAAAGGCAGCTGCAAGCTGCAAGCTGCAAACTGCAAGCGGATCGCCTCTAGCTTGTCGCTTGTAGCTTGAAACCTGCAGCTGGGCCGAATGGCCCCTCATTCCTCGCAAAAATAGTGGCTCCGCTGACGGCGGCTGACGACTAGGGTGTCTTGACACTCAGATCTCAGGATTCGCCATGCACCCGTATTTTTCCCTGCAAGGCCGCACCGCGCTGGTGACCGGCGGCACCCGTGGTATCGGCAAAATGATCGCCAAGGCTTATGTCGAAGCCGGCGCAACCGTGTACGTCTGCGCCCGGGATGCCGAAGCCTGCCAGCAAACGGCTGACGAATTGAGCGCATTCGGACGCTGCCACGGGGTGGCGGCCAACCTGGCCACAGAAGAAGGTGTGCTGCAGTTGGCGACGAAACTGGGCGAACAGCTCACTCATCTGGATATTCTGGTGAACAACGCCGGCACTACCTGGGGCGCGCCTCTGGAGAGCTACCCGGTCAAAGGCTGGGAAAAGGTCATGCAGCTCAACGTGACGTCGGTGTTCAACTGCATTCAGCAGTTTTTGCCGCTGCTGCGAAAAGCCGGTTCTGAGGCCAATCCAGCGCGGATCATCAACATCGGCTCGGTGGCCGGGATTTCTTCCTTTGGTGAACAGGCGTATGCCTACGGCCCGAGTAAGGCGGCGTTACATCAATTGTCGCGGATTCTGGCGCGGGAGCTGGTGAGCCAGCACATCAACGTCAACGTGATTGCGCCGGGACGTTTCCCGAGCAAGATGACGCAGCATATCGGCAATGATGAACAGGCGCTGGCGGACGATACGGCGTTGATTCCAATGAAGCGTTGGGGTCGGGAGGAAGAGATGGCGGCGCTGGCGATCAGCCTGGCGAGCACGGCGGGGGCGTATATGACTGGGAACATCATTCCTTTGGATGGTGGGTTTAGTCTCTGAGATTGGCGGCGCGGCTTGATCGTTCCCACGCTCCGCGTGGGAATACCTCAATGGACGCTCTGCGTCAGCTTTGGGACGCGGAGCGTCCCGAGCTGCATTCCCACGCAGAGCGTGGGAACGATCTGTGGGTGGGTTATGATGCCCACTCTCTCCAGCTTCGACCAAGACCATGACCTACAGCGTTTCCCCCATCGGCTTCGTGCGCTCCTGCTTCAAGGAGAAGTTCGCCATCCCGCGCCAGCCGCAACTGGCCCCGGCCGCTCGCGGTGTTCTGGAGTTGGTCGCGCCGTTCGATCAGGGTGATGCAGTACAAGGCCTGGAGCAGATCAGTCACGTCTGGCTGCTGTTCCTGTTCCATCAGGCACTGGAAGAAAAACCCCGTTTGAAGGTCCGCCCGCCTCGTCTCGGCGGCAACAAATCCATGGGCGTGTTTGCCACCCGCGCGACGCATCGCCCCAATGGCATCGGTCAATCCGTGGTCAAGCTGGACAAAGTCGAAGCCAATCGCCTGTGGATATCCGGTATCGACCTGCTGGACGGCACGCCGATTCTCGACATCAAACCCTACGTACCTTACGCCGACATCGTCGACAGCGCCTCCAACAGCATCGCCAGCGCCGCGCCGCAGTTGATTCCCGTGCAGTGGTCGGACTCAGCGCTGCAACAGGCTCATGGTCATGCTCAGCGCCTTGAAGAGCCGTTGGTGGCGTTGATCGAGCAGTGTTTGGCACAAGACCCACGCCCGGCCTACCAGATTCCTACGCCTGAACGGGAATATGGCGCGCAGTTCTGGGATCTGGATGTGCGCTGGCATTATCCCGAGGCCGGGTTGATTCGCGTCCTCGAAGTTATTCCCGCCTCTAACCTGTAGGAGCTGTCGGGCATAAAAAAGCCCCCATTGCCTGYRCAGGCAATGGGGGCTTTTCAGTCATGCAGGTTTCTTACTTCTCGACGAACGCACGCTCGATCAGATAATCACCCGGCTCGCGCATCCGCGGCGACACTTTCAGGCCGAAGCTGTTCAACACTTCGCTGGTCTCGTCGAGCATGCTCGGGCTGCCGCACAGCATGGCGCGGTCGTCCTGCGGGTTGATCGGAGGCAGGCCGATGTCGCTGAACAGCTTGCCGCTGCGCATCAGGTCGGTCAGGCGACCTTCGTTCTCGAACGGCTCGCGGGTCACGGTCGGGTAGTAGATCAACTTGTCACGCAGCGCGTCGCCGAAGAACTCGTTCTGCGGCAGGTGCTCGGTGATGAATTCGCGGTAAGCGACTTCGTTGACGTAACGCACGCCGTGGCACAGGATCACTTTTTCGAAACGCTCGTAGGTTTCCGGGTCCTGGATGACGCTCATGAACGGTGCCAGACCGGTACCGGTGCTGAGCAGGTACAAATGTTTGCCAGGCTTCAAGTCATCCAGCACCAGCGTGCCGGTAGGCTTCTTGCTGATGATGATCTCGTCGCCTTCCTTCAGATGCTGCAACTGGGAAGTCAGCGGACCATCAGGCACCTTGATGCTGAAGAACTCGAGATGCTCTTCCCAGTTCGGGCTGGCAATCGAGTAAGCACGCATAAGCGGGCGGCCGTTGGGCTGTTGCAGGCCGATCATCACGAACTGACCGTTCTCGAAGCGCAGGCCCGGATCGCGGGTGCACTTGAAGCTGAACAGAGTGTCGTTCCAGTGATGAACACTGAGGACACGCTCGTGGTTCATGTTGCTCATGTACGTGGGACTCCTGGAGATTTTGCCTGCGCCATCGATGTGCGCAATTGCATCGCATTCTAAAGGCAGAGACAATATCTGTTAAATGGATTATTAAGATAAGGGTTATCGGTTATATAGATATGCGATTTACTCTCCGTCAACTTCAAGTATTCGTCGCCGTCGCCCAGCAGGAAAGCGTATCCCGTGCTGCGGGCCTGTTGAACCTGTCGCAATCGGCGGCGAGCACCTCGATCACCGAACTGGAGCGCCAGTCCAGCTGCCAGCTGTTCGACCGCGCCGGCAAGCGGCTGAGCCTTAACGCCCTCGGCAAACAGCTGCTGCCACAGGCCGTGGCACTGCTCGATCAATCCAAGGAAATCGAAGACCTGCTCAACGGCARGACTGGTTTCGGCTCATTGGCGGTCGGCGCGACCCTGACCATCGGCAATTACCTGGCGACCCTGCTGATCGGCAGCTTCATGCAGCGCCACCCGGAAAGCCAAGTGAAGCTGCACGTGCAGAACACGGCCAATATCGTGCAACAAGTTGCCCACTATGAAATTGATCTGGGTCTGATCGAAGGCGATTGCAGCCATCCCGACATCGAAGTGCAGAGTTGGGTCGAGGATGAACTGGTGGTGTTTTGCGCGCCCCAGCATCCACTGGCCAAAYGCGGCATCGCAACCATGGAGGAGCTGAGTCACGAGGCGTGGATCTTGCGAGAGCAAGGCTCTGGCACGCGGCTGACCTTCGACCAGGCCATGCGTCACCATCACAGCGCACTGAACATCCGCCTGGAGCTTGAACACACCGAAGCGATCAAACGCGCCGTGGAGTCGGGATTGGGCATTGGCTGTATTTCGCGGCTGGCGCTACGGGATGCCATTCGCCGTGGCAGCCTGGTGCCGGTGGAGACACCGGACCTGGACCTGGCCCGGCAGTTCTATTTCATCTGGCACAAACAGAAATATCAGACGTCGGCGATGCGCGAGTTCCTCGACCTGTGCCGCGCTTTCACCGCAGGGGTTCAGCGCAGCGACGAGATCGTTCTGCCGAACATCGCTTAAAGCAGGATGACCGCCCAGACCAGCCCGATCATGGTCAACGCCACGAATTGAGCAGCGCTGCCCATGTCCTTGGCGTTTTTGGACAGCGGGTGCAATTCGAGAGAGATGCGATCGATGGCTGCTTCTACTGCCGAGTTCAGCAGCTCGACGATCAGTGCCAACAGGCAAACAGCGATCAGCAGCGCCTGCTCGACACGGCTGACGTTCAAGAAGAACGTAACCGGAATCAGGATGACGTTGAGCAACACCAGTTGCCGAAAAGCCGCTTCACCGGTGAAAGCTGCGCGCAGGCCATCCAGCGAATAACTGGAGGCGTTGAGGATGCGTTTTAGGCCGGTTTGGCCTTTGAAAGGTGACATAGAGTAGGCAACTGACCAGATAGGAATGGGAACGCTAGATGAAGTAAAGTCAAAATAGCGTGAACAGGTAGCCGTTTAGTGGCTCGGAATTGACTCCAGTTGTTGCAGGAGCAACGCCGCCTGAGTCCGGGTCCGCACATTCAACTTGCGGAAAATCGCGGTGACGTGGGCTTTGATCGTCGCTTCGGAAACGCTCAGTTCGTAAGCAATCTGTTTGTTCAGCAAGCCTTCACAGACCATGGTCAACACCCGGAACTGCTGAGGCGTCAGACTCGCGAGGCCCTCACTGGCAGCCTTGGCCTCATCGGAAACACTGACCGCTTCAAACGCTTGAGGAGGCCAGAATACATCGCCGTCGAGCACCGCGCGTACGGCTTTCTGGATGACACTCAGGTCGCTGGATTTTGGAATGAACCCACTGGCACCGAACTCACGGGACTTGACCATGATCGACGCTTCTTCCTGAGCAGACACCATCACCACTGGAATTTGCGGGTACTGACCGCGCAACAGCACGAGCCCGGAAAAACCGTAGGCGCCGGGCATGTTCAAGTCCAGCAGCACCAGATCCCAATCAGACTTTTCACCCAGGCGGGCTTCCAGCTCGGCAATGCTCGCCACTTCCACCAGTCGAACATCCGGGCCCAGGCCCAGGGTGACGGCCTGGTGCAGCGCGCTACGAAACAGCGGGTGATCGTCGGCAATCAGGATTTCGTATGTGGCCATTTTTCAAATGATCCTGTTTTTTCAAACAACTCAAGGTACAGCCACGCAGCTGTACCAACGGGGCACGTTCAACGCCAATCACATAGCTGTTCAAGTAAAAACACGGCGTATCAAACCTGGCCGCGCCCCAATCGGCGCCAAGCATGCCCAGCGAAGCCGGGGTGGTCAAGGTGCATGGGCGGTACAGTTCTTTGCAGTATGGGCGACAATCAGCTGATGACCGGGGCCGAGCTTTGCACGAAGGGCCTCAGTTCGGCGTGAGCTGGGGTTGCAACGTTCATGTCCAGCTGACGTTTAGCGTCCAGGTAATGCTGGCTGAACACATCGAAATACGCGTCCAGTGCCGATGCCGCCGCCGTATCGCCCGCCAGATCCAGACACAGTGCGGCCACTTCGGCTGTGCACAAATGCTCGCTGCGGGTCGACCTGCGCAAGCGGTATCGCGACAACTTCTCGGGCAACAGGCTCAGGATCGGCAGACGGTCGAAGTAGGGGCTTTTGCGGAAAATCTTTCGGGCCTCGGTCCAGGTAGCGTCCAGCAGAATGAACAGCGGACGCTTCGAACTGTCCGTATCGACACTGTTAGTGACACGCTCCGGTTCGACGTACTCGCCCGGAAACACCAGATACGGCTGCCATTGTGGGTCGGCCAGCAGCGCCAGCAGTTGCTCATCAACCTCGGTGCGCGACCAGATGAACGCATGGTTGTCGCGTACCACATCGGCAATCAGCCAACCGGTGTTACTCGGTTTGARCACTTCCTTGTTGGTCATGATCAGGCACACCCCCGAGCGCGCCTCGACTTGCGGGCGCCAGGCACACAGGCAATGGCTCTCGATCACGCGGCAGGCACGGCAACGTGGAGCCCTCCAGCCTCGGGCCTGAATCGGCTTGATACCCTCTTCCTCACGCGCATCGCGCAAGCGGGCTACGGCGTTGGCAGCAAAGTGTGGGGTGGCAGGGTTCATCGCAGGCAGCACCGGCAGGAGAAAAAAATCGACACGAAGAGCACTCGGCAGGGCAAAAAGTGGCGCCAGTTTATCAGAGCAGCCAGCGCAAGCCTGTACCGTCTGGAGCGCGTCCCCTATAATTCGCCGCCACTGAACGCACAGTCATGTGACGGGTCGAAACACCAGTCACTGAACCAGGAGAGTTTCATGCTGCGCCTTATCGTTCCCACCGCCGCCATTCTGCTGGCGTCGTCCTTCAGCGCTCAGGCTGCGTCCTTGAAAGACACGGAACTGAACAAAATGCTGCAAAACGTTGCCAGTCAGAGCAGCGTCGGCACTCCCCGGGCGATCAACGAAGACATTCTCGATCAGGGTTACACCGTCGAAGGCACCGAGTTGATCAACCACCTCAGCGTCCAGAGCAGCCACGCCGACAAGATGCGCGCCGACCCCAAAGCGGTTTATTTCCAGTTGGGCTCCACCGTGTGCAATAACCCGGGCTTTCGCAAGCTGATGGCCAAGGGTGCGACCATGCGCTACGAGTTCACCGAGGTGAAAACCAACCGTCCGGTAGCCACAGAGCGCTTCAAGGAATCGGATTGCCTGCAACCGGCCAAGAAGAAAAAGTAATCACTCGGAATTGGCGCGCCGCTGTTCATCCTCGGCGCGCAGTTCTGCCAGCAATGCCTGCAAGTAACTGGATCGTCGCCTGGTCCCCTCCAGGCGTCGACAGCACTCCTCTTCGAGACTCAACTGATGGGTCTCGGCTGATGATTTGAGCAATCGATACAGTTGCGTATCGATCTCCAGAATGACTCTGGTCATAGCGTCCCGCCTCCCTGCACCTCGCCCTGCTTGAGCGAAAAATCCTTCAACTTCTTGAACCGCGCGCCCCGCCTTTGACGCAAAGTTGTCGTGTCATACCTCTAGATTAGTAAATCAGAGTGCCAAACACTTCGCCTGCGTTTAGACAAACGGTGAATTCACCTTGTAAATCGTCAATAAGCGATTGCCAGGAAAGACTTTGCGGCGCAATGATCAAGTCAGCGCAAATCTCCGCGAGGGTCTAAATTCATAGTGTTCCCATTCATTTTCCGGGCTGGAAAGGGGCCACCCGCGACGCGTCTGGTTGTGCGAATGTTTCCTTCACTCAAGGGAAAACAGAGCCTGTATGGAAGGAGAAATTGATGCCTTACCAACCGAATGACCTGCTAAGCCGTCATTTTGAAGAAAGCGGCCACGACCTCACCAGCAAGGTCGAAGAACAACTCAACCTGGTTTCACCCAACAGTCCCAACATCCCCATCTACCGCGACATGATCCTGACCGTGCTACGCATGGCCCAGGAAGATCACAACCGCTGGAATGCCAAGATTACCCTCCAAGCCCTGCGCGAACTGGAGCACGCCTTCCGTGTACTCGAGCAGTTTCGGGGTCGACGCAAAGTCACCGTATTCGGCTCGGCCCGAACACCCATCGAACACCCGCTGTATGGTCTGGCCCGAGAACTGGGCGCCGCGCTGGCGCGCTCGGACCTGATGGTCATCACCGGCGCTGGCGGCGGCATCATGGCGGCAGCGCATGAAGGAGCCGGTCGGGAACACAGCCTTGGATTCAACATCACCCTGCCCTTCGAGCAGCATGCCAACCCCACCGTGCAAGGCACCGCCAATCTGCTGCCCTTCCACTTCTTTTTTACCCGCAAGCTGTTCTTCGTCAAGGAAGCCGATGCGCTAGTCCTGTGCCCAGGCGGTTTTGGCACCCTGGATGAGGCGCTGGAAGTTCTGACATTGATTCAGACTGGCAAAAGCCCTCTGGTGCCGGTGGTGTTACTGGATGCGCCGGGCGGCAAGTTCTGGCAGGGCGCGCTGGACTTCATTCACCATCAACTGGAGGAAAATCGTTACATCCTGCCGACCGACATGAAGCTCGTAAGCCTGGTCTACAGCGCCGAAGAAGCCGTGGAGCAGATCAACCAGTTCTACAGCAACTTCCACTCCAGCCGTTGGCTCAAGCGTCAGTTCGTGATTCGCATGAACCACTCGCTCAGCGACCCTGCGCTCGAACACATGCAGGGGGCATTTGCCGACCTGTGCCTGAGCGATCATTTTCATCAGCATGCCTACAACGCAGAGGAGCACGACGAAGCGCAATTCAGCCACCTGGCGCGATTGGCCTTCAACTTCAATGCACGTGATCATGGTCGGCTGCGTGAACTGGTGGACTACATCAACCTGCCGGAAAACTGGGCCCACTCAAAACCCCAAGCACAACAGCGTACGCGCAAACCCTCCAGGGTGATGTAAGGCAAAAAAAATGGCCCGCTATCAAAATAGCGGGCCATTTTTATCAATCATCCATTCCCCGACCACTGAACAAGCGGCCGATCATCTCCATGGAGTATCCCCGATAACTCAGGAACCGGCCCTGTTTGGCACGCTCCCGAGCATCTATCGGCAGATGCCCGGAAAATTTACGCCGCCAAGTATCCTCCAGTTGCTCCTGCCAATTGATACCGCTCTCGCGTAACGCGAGTTCAATATCGGCACGTTGCAGTCCGCGCTGGCCAAGCTCCTCGCGAATACGCAAAGGGCCATAACCGGAACGGGCGCGGTAGGAAACAAAACTTTCGAGGTAACGGGATTCGGACAGCAGCCCCTCTTCCGTCAAGCGGTCGAGTGCGGTGTCGATCATGTCAGGGAGAGCGCCGCGCTGACGCAGTTTACGCGTCAGCTCGACTCGACCGTGCTCGCGTCGTGCGAGCAGGTCCATTGCGGTTCGCCGCACCGCGACGAGTGTATCGAGTACGGCGGTCATCGGATCAATCAGATATCAGCGTCAGCCAGGTCATCAGCAGTCTCTTTGACTGGCGATGCTTTGACATCCGGCGCCGGGGTCAGCAACTTGTCACGCAGTTGCTTCTCAAGCGTCGCGGCGATTTCCGGGTTGTCCGCCAGGAACTTGGCCGAGTTGGCCTTGCCCTGACCGATCTTGGTGCCGTTGTAGGCATACCAGGCGCCGGATTTCTCAACGAAACCGTGCAGAACACCCAGGTCGATCATCTCGCCATTGAGGTAGATGCCTTTGCCGTAAAGGATCTGGAACTCGGCCTGACGGAATGGCGAAGCCACTTTGTTCTTCACGACCTTGACGCGGGTTTCACTACCGACGACTTCATCACCTTCTTTCACCGCGCCAGTACGACGGATGTCCAGACGAACCGAAGCGTAGAACTTCAGCGCGTTACCACCGGTGGTGGTTTCCGGGCTGCCGAACATCACACCGATTTTCATACGGATCTGGTTGATGAAGATCACCAGGCAGTTGGCGTTCTTGATGTTACCGGTGATTTTACGCAGCGCCTGGGACATCAGACGGGCTTGCAGGCCGACGTGCATGTCGCCCATTTCGCCTTCGATTTCTGCTTTTGGCACCAGAGCGGCCACGGAGTCGACGATGATCACGTCAACGGCGTTGGAACGCACCAGCATGTCGGTGATTTCCAGGGCCTGTTCGCCGGTGTCCGGCTGGGAAACCAGCAGGTCGTCGACGTTAACGCCCAGTTTGCCGGCGTACTCAGGGTCAAGGGCGTGTTCGGCATCGACGAATGCGCAGGTCGCGCCGGCTTTTTGAGCCTGGGCGATCACAGACAGTGTCAATGTGGTTTTACCGGAGGATTCAGGACCGTAGATTTCAACGATACGGCCTTTTGGCAAACCGCCAATGCCGAGCGCGATGTCCAGACCCAGAGAGCCAGTGGAAATAGCCGGGATCGCCTGACGGTCCTGATCGCCCATACGCATTACGGCACCCTTGCCGAATTGACGTTCGATCTGACCCAGGGCCGCAGCCAAGGCTTTCTTCTTGTTGTCGTCCATTAAAGTCCTCACGTAATCAATAAGGCCTGACGGCCAACACCTGTATAAGTAGCCAGTATTATTCCACAGCGTTCCGGGATCGCCTACCCCTGATTTGAGATTTCTGCGGCGGCATGGCGCAGCAGCCCCTCTAGCGCGGCCTTCACCGTTTGTCGGCGGACCTCATCGCGATTACCGGCGAAGTGTTGCTCCTCGCTGAACAGCCGCTCGCCAACCCCCCAGGCCAGCCAGACCGTACCCACCGGTTTACTCGGAGAACCGCCATCCGGCCCCGCCACACCGCTGACCGCCACGGCAAAATGCGCGCTGCTCTTTTCCTGCGCACCCCGCACCATCGCCTCGACTACCTCGCGACTGACCGCGCCCACGGTCGAAAACAACTCGACCGGAACGTTCAATTGCTGGGTTTTCTGCCGATTGGAGTAAGTGACATAACCGGCCTCGAACCACGCAGAACTCCCCGGAATGCGAGTGATCGCCTCCGAGATGCCGCCGCCGGTACAGGACTCCGCCGCCGTGACGTGGGCATTGAGAACCTGCATGCGCCTGCCCAGTTCAGCGGCGAGCTGAGTGATTTCTTTCACGGTCATCTCCTGAGAGAAAGGAAGTGGAATTAGAACTACCGTACACGAGCCTATCGCGCTTGCAAGGCGCAGGATCAATCAAAATGTGAGGGTGCAAAGGCTCTGATACAGGCATGACAAGCCTGTACGGCAACCCGTCCACGCTCTGCGTCGGCAGTTCACTGCTGATCAGGGCGAGAATCACGCGGCGGCACTTCGCAAACGCCAATCCGCTTGGCAGCCCAGCGCTCATAAAGACTGATGGCGACGTCCGCCCCGGCCATGGCTGTGAGGCATCCAAAAGCTCCCGCAACCCAGATTGACGAGCCAGCGGCATAAAGCAGCATGATGACCGAGATCCCGCAGATCATGCAGGCCCCGGAGCGCAAGGCCAGYCGCCGCAGCAATGACCAGCCGCGAGCACCGTCCTTGTCGGCACGCCACATTTCGCCCGAGACCCCACCCACCAGAGCAAGGACGATGACAAGCCAGCTCGGCAGGTCCAGCAACGCTTGTTGCTCGATTGTCATGTCTCACCTCCTGGTGCGAGTGATAAGGGGTTCTTTCAAACGGAGAATATGCATGGATGCATATACAGTCAATGCATTAATGCATTGATCCAAAGAGAAAGAATGCACTGACGCATATAAAAACACCGCAAACAAAGGTGCCGAAGGTTTTCGACAGGCAAAAAAAAACCGCTGGATGGCGGTTTTTGTCTGAATGCAGTGAGGTTAGCGGGCGTACATGCCCCACCAGAAGACGTGACCAAGAATGACGATCTGCTCTTCCTGGATTTCCTGGAAAGTGTAGTCCTCATCCGGGTGCTCATCGCGGTTGAAACTGCGCAGGCGGATCCCGATCGGCAGGCGATACAGCTGTTTCACGCGCAATTGACCGTTATGGTTGATCGCATAAAGGTCGCCATCAACGATGTCGCCGATCCCGCACTTGCCGGCGTTCACGCCAACGGTTGCGCCATCGCGCAACACCGGCAACATGCTGTTGCCGCGCACCGTCACGCATTTTGCCTGATCGAATTGCACGCCATTGTGGCGCAAGCTGCGCTTGCCGAAACGCAGACTAGAGCGCTCGCTCTCTTCGATGACGAATCTTCCTGATCCCGCAGCCAATTCAACCTCGCGAAGAAAGGGGACCGACACCTCATCGTCATCGACGGGCGTATCGTCGTCCCACAGACTGATATCCTTGAGTTCGGAATGCACTTCATCGCGCCCCCTGCTGGCGCTCGTCGACACATCCGCGCGGCCACGCAACTGATCAGTGCTGATGGCGAAGTACTCGGCAATCTTCGAGATGTGTTTATCCGAAGGATCGACGATCTTCCCGCCGAGGATCCGCGAGAGTGTGGATTGAGGCACGCCCGTACGACGGTGAAGCTCCGTGGGGGAGATCCCGTGTTGATCGAGCAGTGCCCTTAAAACGGTAGAAACATTGCGTTTTTGCATACTGCGCATAGTGCGTGTTCTTTTTTCCGAAAACAAATGCTGTTTTGCATATTCAACGCATAGACAGCAGAAATGTGCCGCAGGGCCTTCATGCCTGCGTCGAGCGGACCGCCCATGGTAATCTTGCGCCCATTGCGTAAAAGCCGGGCCAATGCCCCTCCTTTGCCCTACACCTTTGAACGAGTTTTCCTGAATTTCCGATGAATAAAGCCATCTCCGATCTGTCCTCCCACACGCCAATGATGCAGCAGTACTGGCGCCTGAAGAACCAGCACCCTGACCAGCTGATGTTCTATCGCATGGGCGACTTTTACGAGATCTTCTATGAAGACGCGAAGAAAGCCGCCAAGTTGCTGGACATCACCCTGACCGCCCGTGGGCAGTCGGCGGGTCAGGCGATTCCGATGTGTGGGATTCCTTACCACGCGGCGGAAGGCTACCTGGCGAAACTGGTCAAGCTCGGCGAGTCGGTGGTGATTTGTGAGCAGGTGGGTGATCCGGCGACCAGTAAAGGGCCGGTGGATCGTCAAGTGGTGCGGATCATCACGCCGGGCACAGTCAGTGACGAAGCGCTGCTGGATGAGCGCCGGGATAACCTGATCGCGGCGGTGCTGGGTGACGAGCGTCTGTTCGGCCTGGCCGTGCTGGACATCACCAGCGGCAACTTTACGGTGCTGGAGATCAAGGGCTGGGAAAACCTGCTGGCGGAACTGGAGCGGGTCAATCCAGTCGAGCTGATGATCCCGGACGACTGGCCCAAAGACCTGCCGGCGGAAAAACGTCGTGGGGTTCGTCGCCGTGCACCATGGGATTTTGAGCGTGATTCTGCACTGAAAAGTCTTTGCCAGCAGTTCTCGACCCAGGATCTTAAAGGCTTTGGCTGCGAGAACCTGACCCTGGCCATCGGCGCTGCCGGTTGCCTGCTCAGCTACGCCAAGGAAACCCAGCGCACCGCCCTGCCGCATTTGCGCAGCCTGCGCCACGAGCGCCTGGATGACACCGTAGTGCTGGACGGCGCCAGCCGTCGCAACCTGGAACTGGACACCAACCTGGCCGGTGGCCGCGACAACACCCTGCAATCRGTGGTTGATCGCTGCCAGACCGCCATGGGCAGCCGCTTGCTGACCCGTTGGCTGAACCGTCCGCTGCGGGATCTAACCGTATTGCTGGCGCGCCAGACCTCGATCACCTGCCTGCTCGACGGCTACCGCTTCGAGAAACTGCAACCGCAACTCAAGGAAATCGGCGACATCGAGCGGATTCTGGCGCGGATCGGCCTGCGCAACGCCCGCCCTCGTGACCTCGCTCGTCTGCGTGATGCGCTGGGTGCATTGCCTAAGTTGCAAGTGGCGATGACTGAGCTTGAAGCACCGCACATCATTCAACTGGCCAAGACCACCAGCACTTATCCGGAACTGGCGGCGCTGCTGGAAAAAGCCATTATCGACAACCCACCGGCGGTGATTCGTGACGGTGGCGTGCTGAAAACCGGTTACGACAGCGAACTCGACGATCTGCAATCTCTGAGCGAAAACGCCGGGCAGTTCCTGATTGATCTGGAAGCTCGCGAAAAAGCGCGCACCGGTCTGTCGCATTTGAAAGTCGGTTACAACCGCATTCACGGTTACTTCATCGAGTTGCCTAGCAAACAGGCCGAGTCCGCACCAGCAGACTACATCCGCCGCCAGACGTTGAAAGGTGCCGAGCGCTTCATTACCCCGGAACTCAAGGCGTTCGAGGACAAGGCACTGTCGGCCAAGAGCCGTGCGTTGGCCCGCGAGAAAATGCTCTACGAAGCGCTGCTCGAAGACCTGATCGCCCAATTGCCGCCGCTGCAGGACACCGCGGCTGCGCTGGCCGAACTGGACGTATTGAGCAACCTGGCCGAACGCGCCCTGAACCTCGACCTGAACTGCCCGCGTTTCGTCAGCGAGCCCTGCATGCGCATTACCCAGGGTCGTCACCCAGTGGTCGAGCAAGTGCTGAGCACGCCGTTCGTGGCCAACGACCTGAGCCTCGACGACAACACTCGGATGCTGGTGATCACTGGTCCGAACATGGGCGGTAAATCCACCTACATGCGGCAGACCGCGTTGATCGTGTTGCTCGCGCACATCGGTAGTTTCGTGCCCGCGGCCAGTTGTGAACTGTCCCTGGTGGACCGGATTTTCACCCGGATCGGTTCCAGCGATGACCTGGCGGGCGGCCGTTCGACCTTCATGGTTGAAATGAGCGAAACCGCGAACATTTTGCACAACGCTACCGAACGCAGCCTTGTGCTGATGGACGAAGTCGGTCGTGGCACCAGCACCTTCGATGGTCTGTCCCTGGCCTGGGCCGCTGCCGAACGGCTGGCATATCTGCGCGCCTACACGCTGTTCGCCACCCACTATTTTGAGCTGACGGTGCTACCCGAGGCGCAACCTCTGGTGGCCAACGTTCACCTCAATGCCACCGAGCACAACGAACGCATCGTGTTCCTGCACCACGTGCTCCCCGGGCCTGCCAGCCAGAGTTACGGCCTGGCAGTGGCGCAACTGGCCGGCGTGCCGAGCGAAGTGATCGTGCGTGCGCGTGAGCATCTCGGTCGCCTGGAAGCCACCGCTCTGCCCCATGAAGTTCCTGTGATTGCCAAGGGCAAACCGGCCGCGCCGCAGCAAAGCGACATGTTCGCCAGCCTGCCGCATCCAGTGCTGGATGACCTGGCCAAGCTGGATCTGGACGACATGACGCCACGTCGTGCGCTCGAAATGCTCTATGCACTAAAGAACCGGATCTAACGCACTTGCCTACAAGCTGTTAGAATCTCGCGCGGTTTGGGATGCTGCTGGCTAATAGCCTGGCCAGCAGACTATCGCTCCCGAACCTGGCGACCCCAACGTGAAGGGGCTCCGCTGCCGCCGCCTGAGGAGAAAATTAGAAATGACCTTCGTCGTCACCGACAACTGCATCAAGTGCAAGTACACCGACTGCGTAGAAGTCTGTCCGGTGGACTGCTTTTACGAAGGCCCGAACTTCCTGGTGATTCACCCGGATGAGTGCATCGACTGCGCACTGTGCGAACCAGAATGCCCTGCCGTGGCCATCTTCTCCGAAGATGAAGTTCCGGAAGGTATGCAGGAATTCATTCAGCTGAACGTTGAACTGGCCGAAATCTGGCCCAACATCACTGAGAAGAAAGAATCGATGCCAGACGCTGAAGAGTGGGATGGCGTCAAAGGCAAGATCAAAGACCTCGAGCGCTGATTTTCCGCGCGTTCCCGAAAAGGCCCCTAGCGGGCCTTTTTGCTTTTCTTGAAGTAAAAAAAGGGGCGGTTTGACCCGCCCACATTTTTTCCCTATTCCCTGTGTTCCTTTTCATCGTCCTGATGAATCGCCTCCTGCGATGTCCGTTCCCCTCAATCCTTGAAGATCGTATCTGTCCGTCGACACCGTTCAGATATTAGAGAATCCCCCGCCGAGAGCAATCGACCCCGACCGCCAAAAACATCTGTCATATGGTCTTAATGAAATTAAATATTCTTAGAAATCATATAGATAGAATCTGTCGGCGTAGGAGGATAGACAACTAGCACCCTGTAAAAATAATGAACACTTACGAAAGAGTAAGCGAAGACTTACAGAACGAAACTACAAACCTGCAGCAACCACCCAGCATGTTACAGGTCATAAAAAAACCCCGAGCCAGTCGGGGTTTTTTATGACTGATTGAGTCTGTCGCTTATTGAAACAGCGACTCGCTCGACAAGCCGTTCTTCTCGAGGATCTCCCGAAGACGCTTCAGGCCTTCCACCTGGATCTGTCTGACCCGCTCCCGGGTCAGGCCGATCTCCAGGCCTACGTCTTCAAGCGTGCTGCTCTCGTGACCGCGCAAGCCGAAGCGGCGAACCACCACTTCGCGCTGCTTGTCCGTCAACTCCGACAGCCATTGATCGATACTTTGGGACAGGTCGTCATCCTGAAGCAGCTCACAGGGGTCGGTTGGACGGTCATCAGTCAGGGTGTCCAGCAGGGTTTTATCCGAATCCGGACCCAGCGAGACGTCGACCGAAGAAACCCGCTCATTCAAGCCGAGCATGCGCTTGACCTCTCCTACCGGTTTTTCCAGCAGGTTGGCGATTTCTTCGGGTGAGGGTTCGTGATCGAGTTTTTGCGTCAGCTCCCGTGCCGCCCGAAGGTACACGTTAAGCTCCTTGACCACATGGATCGGCAACCGGATGGTCCGGGTCTGATTCATGATCGCGCGCTCGATGGTCTGACGAATCCACCAGGTCGCGTAGGTCGAAAAGCGGAAGCCGCGTTCAGGGTCGAATTTCTCCACTGCCCGGATCAAGCCGAGGTTGCCCTCTTCGATCAGGTCCAGCAGCGACAACCCACGATTGACGTAACGACGGGCGATTTTCACCACCAGTCGCAGGTTGCTTTCAATCATGCGTTTGCGCCCGGCCGGATCGCCACTTTGCGACAGACGCGCAAAATGAACTTCTTCTTCCGGGGAGAGCAATGGGGAAAAGCCGATTTCATTGAGATACAACTGCGTGGCATCAAGTGCCCGCGTGTAATCGATGTACTTGTGTTGTTTTAGCGAAGCGGAGTGTTTGGATTTGGCACGAACGGAAGAAGGTGGAGCAGCCCCTTCATCATTCGACATCGAATCCGTCTCGATACTGGTCTCCATCAGGAGAACCTCATCGTCGATGTCAAACTCCGGCACTTCTTTACTGAGAGCCATTGTTATAGTCCTTTGGTGAGTTCGACCTCAAGCTCAAGCGACGCCTTTATCCTTGGCAACGCTGGAGCCTGTCCCCTCTACGTGACGGAACAGACTGGCTAGCAAATCAACGACGTGGCAGGAATTGCAGCGGATCTACAGGTTTACCTTGGCGGCGAATCTCAAAATGCAGTTTCACCCGGTCTGTACCCGTTGACCCCATTTCGGCAATTGTCTGTCCGACTTTGACCTGCTGTCCCTCCCGAACCAAAAGCCTGCGGTTATGTCCGTAGGCACTGACGTAGGTTTCGCTGTGTTTGATGATGACTAATTCGCCGTAGCCCCTTAAGCCACTCCCGGCGTATACCACCGTCCCATCAGACGCAGCTAAAACAGGCTGTCCCAAATCTCCGGCGATATCAATTCCTTTATTCAAACTACCGTTTGATGAGAACTTTCCAATCAAAATACCATTAGATGGCCATCCCCAGCCGGTCGGGGCTGGACCTGCAGGTGGCAATGGAGCGGGTGCCGGCTTACTGGCGACGGACGGTGTAACCACCTCTGTACTCGTGGTTGCGCCATTCGGTTGGCGCCGGATTACCGTGGTTTTCAGCGACGACGAAGGCGTCGAATCGGACGCACTGGACACCGCTGTCGGCGTTGATCCGGTGCGGCCATCAAAGCGAATTATCTGACCCGGATGGATCGTATAGGGTGTAGGAATATTGTTGCGTGCGGCGAGGGCTTTGTAGTCCCAGCCGTAGCGAAAAGCGATCGAGAACAGGGTGTCTTTTGGTCGAACGACATACTGACCTGTGGTCACTACCGGACGTTGCGGCGCAGCCTTGTTGCGTTCGACGACGCTTGTGCTACTCGATTTGGTGCTGGAGCAACCGACCAGCAAGGTGCTCAAGACAAGGCCAGTCACCAGGCGCTGAAAGCTCGTTGTACTCATACGCTGCGCAATGACTGTGAGACTCACCCGCCGCTCCCTATGTGGTGGCTGAAATTGTGGATTGCCGTGTTCCGGCTCGAGATGTCGCAAGTATAACGGGCTGAACAGGCTTTACCTTTAATGAAGCTGAATCGCTTCGCGCACACGTTTGCCTACTGACGATAAATACCGTTTAACCATTCGATGCCGCTGTAAGACAAGGCCAATCGAAGAGAATTCAGCGCGCAAAAACAAATGCTCAGGCCAGTGGCCCGTTGAGCAATGGCACGAACCGCACCGCCCCCAGAACACGTCGGGAAAAGCCTTGTTCTTCGCGGATGATCAGCATCAATTGCTGCACCTCGCCGGAGCCGACCGGTATCACCAGTCGCCCGCCCGGAGCCAACTGATCGAGCAAGGCCTGAGGCACATCAGTGGCCACCGCCGTGACGATGATGCCGTTGTAAGGCGCCAAGGCTGGCCAGCCCTCCCAGCCGTCCCCCCAACGAAACACCACGTTGCGCAGGTTCAGTTCCACCAGACGTTCCTTGGCCCGATCCTGCAAAACCTTGATGCGCTCCACGGAAAACACCCGCTCGACCAGCTGTGACAGCACGGCCGTCTGGTAGCCCGAGCCGGTACCAATCTCCATCACCTTGTCCAAGGGACCAGCCTCCAGCAGCAACTCGCTCATGCGCGCCACCATGTAAGGCTGGGAGATGGTCTGGTTATGCCCGATCGGCAGCGCCGTGTCTTCGTAAGCGCGATKGGCCAGCGCCTCGTCGACGAACAGGTGTCGCGGTGTACGGCGAATGACTTCCAGCACCTTGGCGTTGGAAACACCCTCTTCATACAGTCGCTGAATAAGGCGTTCACGGGTCCGTTGAGAGGTCATCCCGATGCCACGGCGCAGCATATCGTCTTGTTCACGAGACATTAGCGCAGCCCCTCCAGCCAGCCATCGAGACTTCTGAAGGCATCATTGAAGGTACGATCCAGTTGCAGCGGCGTGATGGAAACGTAGCCCTGCATGACCGCATGGAAATCGGTACCCGGGCCGCCATCTTCAGCGTCCCCGGCGGCCGCGATCCAGTAACCGGATTTGCCCCGCGGATCGACCACCTTCATCGGTGCCGCCGCGCGTGCGCGATGCCCGAGGCGGGTCAGCTGAATACCGCGGATATGGTCCAGCGGCAAATTGGGAATATTCACATTCAGTACCGTGCGCGGCGGCAGGTCGAGATCGCCATGGGCTTCGACCAGTTTGCGCGCAAAGTAGGCGGCTGTGGGAAGGTTCTCTACTTGTCGTGAGACTAACGAAAAGGCAAACGAAGGACGCTCAAGGAAGCGCCCTTCAAGTGCGGCCGCCACGGTGCCGGAATACAACACGTCATCGCCCAGGTTAGCGCCCAGGTTGATCCCTGAAACGACCATGTCCGGCTCGCGTTCCAGCAAGCCGTTCAGGCCCAGGTGTACGCAATCGGTGGGTGTGCCGTTCAGGCTGATGAAGCCATTGGCCAGGGTTTGCGGGTGCAACGGACGGTCGAGCGTCAGCGAGCTGCTGGCGCCGCTTTTGTCCTGGTCCGGGGCGATAACCACGCATTCGGTGTAATCCGCCAGCGCAGCATAAAGCGCGGCGAGACCGGGGGCGGTTACCCCATCGTCATTAGAAATCAGAATACGCATGGGCTGTCCGTCTGCCCCACCGGCACCAGATCAACGAGCTCGCGCACCAATACGGTGGCAAAGCATCCGGCCGGGAGGACGAATTCCAGTTGCAGAATGTCAGGCTCGGGATAATGCCACGTCAACCCAGCAATGGGCAGYCGCAGGATGCGACGTTCGTGACTCATACCGGCGTTAATCAACCAATCGCGCAAGTCCGCTTCGCGAGCGGCGATGTCCTGCTCCAGTACATGGACAACGCCGGTCGCCGGCGAGTCACCTTCGCCCCACTGCGGGCCGGTCGGGTGCAGGTCGAGAATCACCAGTCGTGGATCGCTGCACTCCGCTTCACCGGCCGGAAAGAAGCTGCGGCTGTCGGTGAATGCTAACAGATCGCCGACTTGGGCTTGCTGCCAGGTACCGTCGGCAACACGTGCCGCCAACACCTGATTGAACAGGAAACTGCGCGCCGTGGAGAGCAGCCGCGAACGCACGTTGCGCTGCTCCGGCAACGCTTTGCGCGCTGCCCAGGCACGGGCATCAACAACATTGCCGCCGTCAAAGCCGAAACGCTGGGCGCCGAAATAATTGGGAATACCTTGCTTGGCGATCAATTGAAGCCGTTCTTCAATTGCCGCCTTGTCGCCAGAGAATTGCGTCAAGCGCAAAGTGAAACCATTGGCCGAGTGAGCGCCGCGTTGCAGCTTGCGTTTGTGTCGACCGGTCTTGAGGATTTTCAGCGTGTCGTTTTCCGCCGCCGACAAATCCGGGTCAGCCTTGCCCGGCAGTTGCACGCTGAACCATTGGCGCGTCAGCGCCTGGCGATCCTTGAGCCCGGCATAACTGACGGTGCGCAATGGCACGCCCGCCGCCTTGGCGATCCGCCGTGCCGCTTCCTCGGTATTCAGGCCGCGCTTTTCCACCCAGATCCACAAATGCTCGCCATCACCGCTAAGGGGGATGTTGAGCACTTCATCGACCTGAAAGTCTTCTGCCGTGGCTTTAAGAACAGCGCTGCCAAGCGCCTCGCCATAGGCCCGCGGGCCGAGCAATTGCGATTCGTTCATGCGCGCAGCAACAATGCAACGGAGTGCACGGCAATGCCTTCTTCGCGACCGACAAAGCCAAGCTTTTCGGTGGTGGTAGCTTTCACGTTCACTTGATCCAACTCAACTTGAAGATCCGCGGCAATCAGCGCGCGCATCGATTCGATATGCGGGGCCATTTTCGGCGCCTGTGCAACGATGGTGTTATCGACGTTGCCGATTTTCCAGCCTTTGGCGTGAATCAGCGCGACAACGTGGCGCAGCAGTACTCGGCTGTCAGCGCCTTTGTATGCCGGGTCGGTGTCCGGGAAATGCTTGCCGATATCACCCAGCGCGGCAGCACCGAGCAAAGCATCGCTCAAGGCGTGCAGCAGGACGTCACCGTCGGAGTGAGCGAGCAGCCCGAAGCCGTGTGCAATGCGCACGCCGCCCAGAGTAATGAAATCGCCTTCAGCAAAACGGTGCACATCATAGCCGTGGCCAATACGCATAAAAAAACGCCCCGATTTTTGTCAGGGCGTGATTCTACCTGCTTTGTCAGACATTAGGCGCCTAGAGCATGCGCATGATGTTTCAGGTGGTCGTCGATGAAGCTGGCGATGAAGAAATAGCTGTGATCGTAGCCCGGCTGCAGGCGCAACGTCAGCGGATGAGCCGCCAGTTTGGCGGCCTGTTGCAGGGCTTCCGGCTTGAGCTGGGTCGCAAGAAAATCATCACGATCACCTTGATCCACCAGCAGCGGCAGCTTCTCTTCGGCCTCGGCGATCAGGGCGCAAGCATCCCATTCGCGCCACTTCGAACGGTCTTCACCCAAGTAACGCGTGAAGGCCTTCTGACCCCACGGACAATCCATCGGATTGTTGATGGGCGAGAACGCCGATACCGACTGATAACGGCCAGGATTGCGCAGCGCACAAACCAAAGCACCATGGCCGCCCATGGAGTGACCGCTGATGCCACGCTTGTCCGATGCAGGGAAATGGGCCTCGACCAATGCCGGCAATTCCTGCACGACATAGTCATGCATCCGATAGTGCCGCGACCACGGCTCTTGGGTGGCATTCAGATAGAACCCGGCGCCGAGGCCGAAGTCCCAAGCGCCATCTGGATCACCCGGCACATCGGGACCGCGCGGACTGGTGTCCGGCGCAACGATGATCAGCCCCAACTCAGCCGCCATGCGCAGGGCACCGGCCTTTTGCATGAAGTTCTCGTCGGTGCAGGTCAGGCCGGACAACCAGTACAGCACGGGCAGCTTGCCACCCAGCTCCGCTTGCGGCGGCAAGTACACGGCAAACACCATGTCGCAGCCCAGCACGTCGGAACGGTGCCGATAGCGCTTGTGCCAGCCGCCGAAACTTTTCTGGCAGGAGATATTTTCCAGGCTCATGACCGACCTCAGAAATGAATGACGGAACGGATGCTTTTACCTTCGTGCATCAAGTCGAACGCCTTGTTGATATCTTCCAGGCCCATGGTGTGGGTGATGAACGTATCCAGCGGGATTTCACCGGTTGCAGCCATTTCGACGTAGCTTGGCAACTCGGTACGGCCGCGCACACCGCCGAACGCGGAACCGCGCCAGACGCGACCGGTGACCAACTGGAATGGACGGGTGGCGATTTCCTGACCGGCACCGGCGACACCGATGATCACCGACTCTCCCCAACCCTTGTGGCAGCACTCAAGTGCGGCGCGCATCAATTGCACATTGCCGATGCACTCGAAGGAAAAGTCGACGCCGCCATCGGTCATGTCGACGATGACTTCCTGGATCGGACGGTCGAAGTCTTTCGGGTTCACACAATCGGTTGCACCCAACTGCTTGGCGATCTCGAATTTGGCCGGATTGATGTCGATAGCGATGATGCGTGCAGCCTTGGCTTTAACTGCGCCGATGACCGCCGACAGACCAATGCCGCCGAGGCCGAAAATGGCCACGGTATCACCGGGTTTCACCTTGGCCGTATTGAGCACCGCGCCGATGCCGGTGGTGACACCGCAGCCCAGCAGGCAAACTTTTTCCAGTGGCGCTTCTTTCGCAATTTTGGCGACGGAAATTTCCGGCAGCACGGTGTACTCGGAGAACGTCGAAGTGCCCATGTAGTGGAAAATCGGCTGACCCTTGTAGGAAAAGCGCGACGTGCCGTCCGGCATCAAGCCTTTGCCCTGGGTCGCGCGAATGGCCTGACACAGGTTGGTTTTGCCCGACAGACAGAATTTGCACTGACGGCATTCCGGGGTGTACAGCGGGATGACATGATCGCCCACTGCCAGCGACGTCACGCCTTCGCCAATCGCCTCAACCACCGCACCGCCTTCATGACCGAGAATCGACGGGAAGATACCTTCCGGGTCAGCACCCGACAGCGTGTAGGCGTCGGTATGACAAACTCCGGAGGCAACCACACGTAGCAAAACTTCGCCAGCCTTGGGCATGGCCACATCGACTTCGACGATCTCGAGGGGTTTCTTGGCCTCGAAGGCAACGGCAGCGCGCGACTTGATCATGTGGATTCTCCAGTGAATAAATACGAGACAGGGAGTGTAATACAGCGTCTTACGATGAATAATCCGGACAAAAGCAAAACATTATTGCCATACAGGGATAATCAAAGATGTCCGAAAGCCGCTGGGAAGGGATCGACGAATTCGTCGCCGTGGCCGAATGCAGCCAATTTACAGCCGCTGCCGAACGCCTTGGGGTTTCTTCCTCTCACATCAGTCGCCAAATCGTACGCCTTGAAGAGCGCCTTCAGACCCGTCTTCTTTACCGCAGCACCCGCCGGGTGACGCTGACCGAAGCCGGGCAAACCTTCCTGCAACATTGCCAGCGCCTGCAAGACGGCCGAGAAGAAGCCTTACGCGCGGTCGGCGATCTGACCAGCGAACCCAAAGGCATGCTGCGCATGACCTGCGCCGTGGCGTACGGCGAGCGATTCATCGTGCCGCTGGTCACGCGCTTTATGGGGCTCTACCCGCAACTGCGTGTCGACATCGAATTGAGCAACCGCCCACTCGACCTGGTGCATGAAGGCCTGGACCTGGCGATCCGCCTTGGACGCCTGCAAGATTCGCGACTGGTTGCCACGCGCCTGGCACCACGACGCATGTACCTGTGCGCATCGCCGTCCTACCTGGAACGCTATGGTCGGCCACACAGCTTGTCGGAACTGAGCCGCCACAATTGCCTCATCGGCAGCTCGGACCTATGGCAACTGGAACAGAACGGGCGGGAATTTTCGCAACGGGTACAGGGAAACTGGCGCTGCAACAGTGGGCAAGCGGTGCTGGATGCCGCGTTACAGGGCGTGGGGTTGTGTCAGTTGCCGGACTATTACGTGCTGGAACACCTGAAAAGCGGCGCATTGATTTCGTTGCTGGAGGCGCATCAACCGCCAAACACTGCGGTATGGGCGCTTTATCCACAGCAACGACATCTGTCGCCCAAGGTGCGCAAGTTGGTGGATTATTTGAAGGAGGGCTTGGCGTTAAGGCCGGAGTACAGGGTGTGAGGGGTTGAAGATCAAAAAATCGCAACCTCGTTTCACTCGACAGCTCCTACAGGATATTGCGGTGAACGCGGACAATGTAGGAGCTGTTGAGTGAAACGAGACTGCGATCTTTTACCGACGGTTAGCCCAACGCTGACGAAGCCATTCAAGATCTTCGGGACGCGTAACCTTGARGTTGTCGGACCGACCCTCAATCAGACGCGGCGCCATGCCAGCCCATTCCATGGCCGATGCTTCATCAGTGATGACCGCATCGGCCACCAGACTGTCCGCCAACGCCCGATGCAGGGCGCCAAGGCGAAACATCTGCGGCGTATAAGCTTGCCAGATCACGCTGCGGTCCACGGTTTCAACCACCCGCCCATACTTGTCGACCCGCTTGAGTGTGTCGCGTGCCGGAACCGCCAGCAACCCGCCTACCGGATCGTTGATCAACTCACTCAGCAACTTGTCCAGATCATCACGGCTCAGATTCGGTCGCGCGGCGTCGTGAACCAGCACCCAATCTTCATCGTCAGCACCCAGCGCATGCAGATGCAGCAATGCATTGAGCACGGAGCCGGAACGCTCGGCGCCGCCGTCAACCCGCTGAATTCGCGAATCGGCAGCGCAGGCCAGGTTCGGCCAATAAGGATCATCAACAGCAAGACTGACCACCAAACCTTTCAGGCATGGATGATCTAGGAAACAGCCGAGGCTGTGTTCGAGAATAGTGCGTCCGCCCAGTTGCAGGTATTGCTTGGGACGGTCTGCGGCCATACGGGCACCGACGCCCGCGGCAGGAATCACGGCCCAGAAGGCCGGCAACAAGGAATTCATTGAGCCAACTGGAAAAGGGTTTCGCCGTCCTTGACCATGCCCAACTCATGGCGAGCCCGCTCTTCAACGGTCTCCATACCTTTTTTCAGTTCGCTGACTTCGGCGTCCATCACCCGATTGCGCTCCAGCAACCCTTCGTTCTCAGCCTGTTGATCCTTGATCTGCTGAGTCAGCTCAGCCACTTGCGCCAGACTGCCATTACCCACCCACAGGCGGTATTGCAGGCCAGCCAGCAACAAGAGCAAGACGAGGAACAACCAATTGGGACTGCGCATCGAATATCAGGTTTCCAGTGAAAAAAGACCGCCATGCAAAAACTTTGAAGCTTCTGATAGCACGAAGCCTGGAAGAACCAGGCTTGTGCTGATAAGGCATCAGATTAGTGGCAAATTGATCGCTGTAGCGATTTTTCCGACACAATCCGGTGTCTTTTTACCATTTAACAATCACCCGCGGAACTCGCTGCGGCCGTTGTACTTGGCTTTACCGTTCAACTGCTCTTCGATACGCAGCAGTTGGTTGTACTTGGAAACGCGGTCAGAACGGCACAGGGAACCGGTTTTGATCTGGCCAGCCGAAGTGCCCACAGCCAGGTCGGCGATGGTCGAATCTTCGGTTTCGCCGGAGCGGTGCGAGATCACAGCCGTGTAACCAGCGGCCTTGGCCATCTGGATGGCTTCCAGGGTTTCGGTCAGGGTGCCGATCTGGTTGAACTTGATCAGGATCGAGTTGGCGATCTTTTTATCGATGCCTTCTTTCAGGATCTTGGTGTTGGTCACGAACAGGTCGTCGCCTACCAGCTGGGTCTTCTCGCCGATTTTGTCGGTGAGAATTTTCCAGCCAGCCCAGTCGGACTCGTCCAGACCGTCTTCGATCGAGATGATCGGATAACGCTCGGTCAGACCTTTCAGGTAGTCAGCAAAACCTTCAGCGGTGAACACTTGGCCTTCGCCGGACAGGTTGTACTTGCCGTCTTCGTAGAATTCGCTAGCGGCGCAGTCCAGCGCCAGGGTCACGTCGGTGCCCAGCTTGTAACCGGCGTTGGCCACGGCCTCGGAGATCACTTTCAAAGCGTCTTCGTTGGAAGCCAGGTTCGGCGCGAAACCACCTTCGTCACCGACAGCAGTGCTCAGGCCACGGGCCTTCAGAACGGCTTTGAGGTGATGGAAAATTTCGGTGCCCATGCGCAGGCCTTCCGAGAAAGACTTGGCGCCAACTGGCTGAACCATGAATTCCTGGATGTCGACGTTGTTATCGGCGTGCTCGCCACCGTTGATGATGTTCATCATCGGTACCGGCATCGAGTAAACACCCGGGGTGCCGTTCAGGTTGGCGATGTGAGCGTACAGCGGCAGGTCCTGGTCCTGTGCTGCTGCCTTGGCTGCGGCCAGGGAAACGGCGAGGATCGCGTTGGCGCCCAGGGAGCCTTTGTTTTCGGTACCGTCGAGCTTGATCATCGCGTGATCGAGCGCTTTCTGGTCGCTTGGGTCGGTACCTTTCAACAGGTCGCGGATAGGACCGTTGATGTTGGCGACGGCCTTGAGCACGCCTTTGCCCAGGTAACGGCTCTTGTCGCCATCACGCAGCTCGAGCGCTTCACGCGAGCCAGTGGAAGCACCGGACGGCGCGCAGGCGCTGCCGATGATGCCGTTATCGAGAAGCACGTCCGCTTCCACGGTGGGATTGCCACGGGAGTCGAGAACTTCACGACCTTTGATGTCGACGATTTTTGCCATTGTTGTAAACACTCCAAAGTTGACGAAAACGACGCAGCTAGAGGAA
>NZ_JBFUKU010000035.1:0-31063 GCF_056400685.1 Pseudomonas sp. P5_A12
CTGATGAAACCGCCGCATCCAGTATTGAACTGGCGCGATTGGGGAATCAGTTGCAGATGATGGTCAGCCACTTCCGGGTTTGATCGTGCGCCTGCGGTGAATAAAAGATCCAATCGCGGGCAAGTGAGTCACCTCGTCCCACGCTGACGCAATGCCGACGGCATGAAGTAGGCGTCTTCCGGTACCGGTTGGGCGAAATCCACGGTGGCCGGCTCTTCGTTGTCCAGGTTCTGCACGTAGTAACGACGCGCCTGTAAATCATGGAAAACGTCCAGCGCACTCCAGGTGGTGGGCAGGTCGTAGAAGTTTTTCAGGTAGGCCATCGACACTCGCCACAACTCCCCTCGCCCGTCGTATTGATCCACCAGAGCGGCACCCCAACTGTCCTCGTCCAGAAACAGCACGCGCTTGGAATAGATATGCCGCGAGCCCGGCTTGAGCGTGCCTTCGACCACCCAGACCCGATGCAGCTCATACCGGGTGAACTGCGGGTTGAGGTGGCCCGGTGTGAGCAACTGTGCGTACTTCACCTCCGGGCTGCCGACTTTGTAGTTGTTGTACGGAATGTAGATCTCTTGCTTGCCCTTGAGCTTCCAGTCGTAGCGGTCTGGCGAGCCGTTGAACAGGTCGGTATCGTCTGCCGTGCGCAGGCCGTCGGATGAGGCGATCGGCGTGTCATACGCAAGGTTCGGCGCACGGCGCACACGGCGTTGGCCGGCGTCGTAGACCCAGGCCTGACGCGGGTCCTTGAGCTGGTCCAGGGTCTCGTGAATCAACGCCGCACCACCGGCCAGTCGGGCCGGGCTCTTCACGAACGCCAAGTAGTAAAACAGGATGTTTTTCAGGTCGGCAAACTGCCCGCCCGGACGGTAGTAGTTGAACATCCCCTCCTGCTGTGAAGTCACTAGCGCGAAGCTGCCGTTGCGCTGTACCGGCGCTTCGGAAGCACGACGGACCACATAGATGCCGCGATAACGGGTGATGTGGTTCCACAGCACCTCGATCCCGTCCTTGGGTACCGGGAACGGGACACCGCCATAGGCATCGGAAAAACCGCTACCGCCCTCGAGCAGCTTGGCCGAGGTCGCATTCTTGAAGGTGTTGTCATACAGCCACTGCGGCGCCGAGCCCGACCGGCGAGAGGGATAGACCGGCATCTGGAAGGTCTCGGGGTAGCTGTTGAACAGGGCGATCTGACCCGGGCTGAGGTGGGCTTTGTACTGCTCAAGGTTGGCCTTGGTGATGGTGAACAGCGGCTTGTCCGCCGCGTACGGATCCAGGTGATGCTGACCCGGCTTGTAGCCTGCCGGCGCCTGGGTGAGACCGCCGGCCCAGGCCGGGATGGTTCCGCCCGCGTTGCCGGCACGCTCGGCGCCCAGCGGCGTCAGCGTGGTTTTCAATTGCTCGGCTTGCTGGGGAGAGATGGCGGCCAGCGCGGTGCCGGCGGCCAGGCTCAGGAACAGCGCCAGCGTAGTCTTGGTCAGTCGTGACGTGTGAAACATGATCGTTCTCCGAAATAAAACCTGCTGTCAGGGAGTGAGGTCTGCAAAACACCGCAGATCCACTGTGGGAGCGAGCCTGCTCGCGAAGACGGCCGCACAGCCAACAAAGATGTCGCCTGAGGCACCGCATTCGCGAGCAGGCTCGCTCCCACAGGGGCTAGACCTGCTCATGAGTTTTCCGGGCACTTAAAGGAAGTACTTGAGGTTGAAGCCGACGTTGTCGCGGTCACGCAGGCCGTTGTCCTGCCCGCCGCCGTAGAATTCGGTGTATTGCAGCTCGGCCTCCAACTTGTTCTGGTAGTTGGCCTTGATCCCCAAGGTGTAGGCCTTGCGACCGTCGATGGTGTTGCCCGCCTGATAACTGTTGCCCTTGAAGTCGTCCTTGTAGACGACATAGGGCGAGACGTTGACCCCGGCATACACGTCGTTCCAGGTGCCATTGACCATCGCGGTGTAGCTGTAGGAATCACGGTTGACCTGGTCGCTGCGACGGCCGCCGGACACATAGGAAAAGTTACCGGTACCCGCGTAGTAACGGTTACTGCCGTCATAAGCGGTGTACTGCAAACTACTGCCGCGCAGGTGCTCGGACGCCAGTTCGAACACGCCGAACATCGAGTCGAACGACAGGCTCGGACCAAAGTTGTAAATGGTGCCCAGGGAGGTGTTGAACGCTTCCACCCGCTCAGCGTTGTTGATCTGGCTGTCGAGCGTGACTTGCTGCCCGCCGATGTTGATGCTCTGGCCGCCTGCCAATGCGGCAGCGCCGTTGGCCAGGTCGCCGATCAGGTCGTTGGTGGCGGCGACCCCGATGGGCAGGTTCGGCCGATAGGCCACTTCACCGAACACCGACGCCTGGCCCACGGTGGTGTTGAAACTGAAGCCGTACATGCGGATGTTTTCGGCGTAGCGACGATGAGCCTGGATATTGCCCATCACATCCACGGTCGCCAGGCCGTTGGCCAGTTGCCCCGCCTGACTGCCGGCGACACCGGTCAACAGGTTGGTCAGGGCATTCATGTCGATGCCCTGGTACCCCCCCAGATCGGCGGAGACAGTCGGTTCCTTGGCGTGGTAGTTGACCAGGTACAACCCGAACTCGGTGCTGTTGAGTTCTTCTGCGATGTAGCGAAAGGCGAAACCGAACTGGCCGTCATTGCGTGCGTTGTAATCCTTGCCGACGGTCGCCACCTTGACGATATTGCCGAAGGTCGGGGTCACCCCGTTGGCATAAAGGCCAGTGGTGCTCAGGGCCTGGTTGAGCAAGGGGTTGTTGCCCAGCGCGCTGTACAGGTCGATCACGTTGCCGAAGCCAGGCACCGGGGTGTCCAGCGCGGTATCGGTAAAGTTGTTGTAGCCGGTGTTGCCGCCGTCGGCGAACAGGTCCGTCTGCGAGTAGAAAGTTCCGACCGGGTCGATGCGGGTTTCCTTCCAGTTCGTCTGGTAAAAGCTCTCCATGGTCAGGGTGTCGGTCAGTCCGATGTTGAAGCTCAGCGCTTCTACCGGAACCAGTACTTCCTTGACCTCGGCGCCGGGCAAACGGTACTTGGCCGCATCCACCGGGTTGGTGGTGTTGATCCCGCCCCGGTAGAAAATCCCCTCGCCCCAGTTGAACACCTGACGCCCCAGACGTGCCGTGACCGGCATCTGCGCGACGTCCCAGTTGCCATAGACGTAGGCATCGAGCATCTCCACCCGGCTACCGGCGATATCGCGGGTCTGGTCAGTGAAGTGGTCGTCATGGGGGTAACTCTGGCTCGGTTGCGACGGGTTGTTGTTGCGGTAGTAATCGTTGCGCTTGTCCATCAGTTGGGTGTCATAGAACGCGGTGCCGCGCATGAACATCCCGTAGTTCTGATAGTTGGCCTCAAGCTCCGAGGTGATCTTGTACACCTCGGAAACCAGCCCGGTGTCGAAGTTGCGATTGCCGTCGTTGGTGTTGATGTCGTCGTTGTTCTTGTCCCTGCCCTGGACCCGCCACAAGCGGCCATAGGACAAGGTACTGTCGAAAGAACCGGTGACCTGATTGTCCAGCACGCTGAACTCCTCAGCCTGCACGCCGTCGACCGCGCACAGTTGCAGCAGCCCTGCCAGGCCGACGCCGGGGAGCGCCGCGCCAGTCAGGCGAAATCGAGTTCTCATGATCGTGTCCTCTTCCTTGGTTTTATTGTTTTTATGGTGTCGGTGTCAGTGGGCAATGTTGCCGCGACGGCTATGGCGCCAACCCCGCACTGACATAAATCCGGCTGTGCGCGCCGAAATGTCTCAGCAGTTTGAACAGCTGTTGGTTAAGTGCCGGATGGTCGAAGTCTTCACGCTGCACCAGGTTACCGGCGCTGAAATCGCTGGTGATCGGGGCCGTGTCCAGCCACTGCCCGATGGTTTCATCAAACGCGGCGTATTCGTCGGCGGACTCGGCGCTCACCACGTAGCGCAGGTAGTCGACCGAGTACGGTGGGTAGCGAACGTCTTGTACAAGATCGGCATAAGCCTCGAGCATCGGATGGACCTGGCCGGCGCGCAGCAGGCGACGAAGCCAGGTTGACTGATATTTCTCCACTTCCATATGCCGAGTGGCGACCCGCTCGATGGCCGCCTGCTTATCGGCGTCGAAGCCGACCAACGCCTTGCTTTCCAGCAGCAGCAGGCTTGCCAGTTCGACGCCGGGCAGCGGCTTGGCGTGATAAGGCTGAGTCAGGTCCTGAACGTGGTGCWGGCCCCAACCGAGAAAACGATAGCCCCAGTAAGGATGGTCCGTGGCAAATGCCAATCGTGCCAAACCCATGTACTGGTAGGCGCGCCAGTCTGGCCAGCTGCGCTGAAGAAATCCGGCGGCGGCATTCACCACCGCACTTTCATGGAAGAACCCCATATGGAACGGCGCCTGGGAGCTGTACTGAAACCGGGCATCGCCGAAAGACTGCGAGCCGAAGCCGTACAACGCACCCGCCTCGCCGGGGTTGTCGCTGAACAGGTTGATGTCGTGGCCGTAATCAGGCTCATCGGCGGCGCTGGCCAACACGGCCAGGGGCGCTACTTTTTCGCCGTCTGCCACGCGAATGAAACGCTGGCGATTCCACGGTGAGAGGGTCTGCTCCACCATGACCTGCTCGGCCCGGAGATGTTCGCGTTCGGGTAAATCCTTGCCCGGTAATGGCTGGATGACCATGGCCAGATGAATCCGCGGATTGATCCGCAGCGCGGCGAGGAAGTCGTTCCGTAGATTGTCCCCAGGCACGGCGGGCAGTCGCAGGCTGTCGGGGCGCGGTGGGTACTGGACGAAGTGCTCACGGGCGAAGCGTTCCTGCTCATCCAGCAGTGCGGACACGGCTGGGTATTGCTGCGAGAGAAACTGCTCCAGTGGCTCGACGTCAACCTGAGGGGCTTCGCGCAAGACCGACAGATCCTGCAACGCCAGGTAGCTGCCGACCGTATGGTTGGACCAGCCCCACGCCATCGGAGCCGTTCCACAAAGCAGCAGGAGGAATGTCAGCTTCATTGCTTTTGGTTCTTATTGGATGTGCAGTGGGTTGAGCCTAACAACCGCCCCTGCCCCTGACACTGTCCAATCTCACCAGAAAAGGTCTCCGATGGCGCCACGCAAGATTGCATGAAAACACCACCGGACATTGTAGGAGTGAGCCTGCTCGCGCTAGCGGAGTGTCAGTCGACATATGAGTTGAATGAGATACCGCCATCGCGAGCAGGCTCGCTCCCACAGGGGTTTTCGGTGACATCCTAAGCGGGGTAACCGGTAATTTTGCGGATGCTTTGATACAGGGGTTTAAGCTGTCGGTACATGCGCAGGTAGACCTCTTTGTACAGTCGCTCATAGATCTGCTGCGCCTCGGGTTGCGGCATGAACACCGAACCGACCCGGGTCATGGCCGCCATCGCAGTGGGATAATCCGCGTGCAGCCCCAGCCCCACCGCGCAGCAAATGGCTGCGCCCAGGCCGGACGCTTCGTAGACATGCGGACGCTCGGCCGGCAAGCCGAAAATGTTCGCCGTGAGCTGCATCGCGGCATCGCTCTGTGAGCCGCCACCGGCGACACGCAAACGCTTGATCGAGCGCTTCGAACGCTTCTCGATCTTCTCCATACCCTGGCGCAGGGCATACGCCAGACCTTCGAGGATCGCCCGGTAAATGTGTGCGCGGGTATGCACGTCGCCGAAACCGATCATCGCGCCCTTGGCTTCCACACCCGGCTCGCGGATGCCGGGCGACCAGTAGGGTTGCAGCATCAGCCCCATGGACCCCGGCGGTACGGCGTCGACCAGTGCATCGAAGAGTTGCTCAGGCTCCACGCCCAACTTTTTGGCCTGCTGCATTTCCCGCAGGCCGAACTCGTTTTTGAACCAGCTGACCATCCAATAGCCGCGATAAATCATCACCTCGCAGTTGTATTGGTCTGGCACCGCCGACGGGTAAGGCGGAATCAACGGAACAATTTCCAGGTAGCGCGACCGGGTGCTGGTGATCGTCGCGGTGGTGCCGTAGGACAGGCACACCGTATCCGCGTCGACGACACCGGAACCCACAACTTCGCAGGCTTTGTCGGCACCCGCTGCGATCAGCGGCAGCCCCTCGGGAATGCCGGTGTGACGGCTGGCCTCGGCGCTGATGTAGCCCAGGGTTTCACCGGGTTTATGCAGACTCGGCAGTTGCTCGGGACGCACCGCCAGCGCCTGCCATTTCCAGTCGGAGGGCGCAGCCCAGCGCAAGCGTTTGAAGTCGAACGGCAGGTAGCCGACGCAACAACCCACGGAATCGACAAAGCGCCCGCACAGGCGATGCGTGAGAAACCCCGAGAGCAGCAAAAACTTGTCGGTCGCCGCCCAGACTTCAGGCTGGTGGTGGGCGATCCAGTTGGCCTCGGCCTGGGCGCGGAAATAATCCACAGTGGCTTGCGCGCCGACCAATTTGAACAGCCAGCCCCACGGTCCCTTGATGCCGCCTTCGACTTCGCTCTGGCGTTGATCGAGCCACAGGATCGCCGGGCGCAGCGCCTTGCCTTGGGCATCGACATTGATCAATGTGCCGCGCTGGGTGGTCAGGGATACCCCGGCAATCTGCGAACGATCGATGCCGGTCTGCTGCCACACCTGCTGGCAGGCCTCGCCCAGTTTTTCCCAGTAATACTCCGGGTCTTGTTCGGCCCAGCCGGGTTGTGTCGAGTAATAGGCCTGCAACTCGACCTTGCCTTTGCCCAGCAGATTGCCCTGCAGGTCGAAAAGCAGCGCGCGCACGCTCTGGGTTCCATTGTCGATTGCCAGCAGGTAACGCTTGTTCGGGTGGTTATCCATGGAGCTCTCTTCAATGGGCATGGGTCGCGCACATTCCTGAATTTTTTTATCCGAAGCCCGCAACCTGTAGCAGCTGTCGAGCGMAGCGAGGCTGCGTCCGAGAACAACGCTCTCGCCATCCCTGCCCCCCGAGTTTTTTTGAAACACCGATTAGGACTATTTACGACGGCTTCGCCGCCGAACGCTGCCTCGCTKCGCTCGACAGCTGCTACAGGGTTATGGGTGCTCAACGCGACTGCTGGGCAAACTGTGGTGGCGCTGCCATAACGCCTGATAGCGCTGCAACTCCTGCTGCCAACGCTCATCGTCCCAGCCGAGTCGCGGCTGGCAGAGTCGGCGAATGTCCGGCCAATAATCCTCGGCGCCACGCGGTAGCAACAGGCCCAGGCGGGTTCGGCGCAGCAGCAGGTCATCCAGGTGCAGGACCATTTCCGCCTCACAGGCAAAGGCCAGTTCCGCCCACAAGGTGTCAGTGGCGCCGACACTGTCATGGCCCAACTCCGCGATCAGCTTCGCCAGCCTCGGCAGGTCACGACCATGCCGCCCGGCCAGGCGCCTCCACTGGCTACCACTGAGCCCGGGGATCGCCAGCGGCGGCACGGCGGCAAACACCGGTGCGGCGTCATCATCAAAGGGGCGGTCGAGCATGCTCGCGCAGGCCTTGAGCACTTCGATGGCCTGCGGGCGAAAGGTGGTCAGCTTGCCGCCGGCCAGGGTCACGCAACCGGGCTCCTGCCACAGCACATGCTCACGGGTTTCATTCGACGGCTTGCCTTGATGTTCACTCGCTGCGCTGCCCACCACCGGGCGCACACCGGACCAGGTCGACAGCACATCGGCCGCGACCACTTCAGCCTGGGGGAACTGTTGGGTGCAGGCCGCCAGCAGATAGTCGAGTTCATCAAAGCTGATGCTCGCGCTCTGGTCCAGATCTTCGTGATGATCGAGGTCTGTAGTGCCGACCACCGTGGCGCCCTCCCACGGGAAAACGAACACCGGTCGACGGTCGCGCTCGTGCAGGAAGGTGAAGGCTTGCGCCACGGGCAGGCGCCAGCCCGGCAGCAACAAATGGCTGCCACGCAATGGGCGCAACTGGCGAGGGGCATCGGGCAGGCGCAGGCGTTCGGCCCAGGCGCCGGTAGCCACGGCTAGCACACCGCAACGCAATTGCAGTGACGCACCACCTTCGCAGTCCTCGACCTGAACCCCGCAAACCCGTCCCTCTTCACGCAGCAATTGCTCCACGCGCACCCCGTTCAGCACCACGGCGCCATCGGCCCGAGCCTCGCCCAATACGCGCATCACCAGCCGCGCATCATCGGTCAGCGCATCGACAAAACAGGTGCCACCCAGCAGGTCATGTTCCTTCACCCCCGGCGCCAGATAACGCAGTTGTTGCGCGTCATGGAAACGATGGCTACGCCGCCCGGCCAACGCGTCATAGATGGACAACAAACCACCCAGCACCCGTGGTCCCGGAAAGCCGCCACGGTAATGCGGCATCAGGAAACTCATCGGCTCCACCAGCCCCGGTGCTTCGTCGAGCAGGCGCTGGCGTTCGCGGACCGAATCGCGGGTCAGGCGCCACTGGCCCTTGGCGATGTACCGCAAGCCGCCATGGACCATTTTCGAGGATCGGCTGGAGGTGCCCCAGGCGAAATCGCGCTGCTCCAGCAACAGGCAATGCCAGCCACGGCGCGCGGCTTCGCGCAGGATACCGGCGCCGCTGATGCCGCCGCCGATGACGATCAGGTCCCAGGTTTCATCCGCCAGCGTCGGCAGTACCTGCTGTCGCCACGCGGCGTTCCAGTCCAGGCTCATGACCATCACTCCTGCAACAGCGTGCCGGGGTTCAGTCGCCCGGCCGGATCAAAGTGCCGGCTCAGCGCCTGCAAAGTGTCCATGGCCAGCGCGCCCTTCTCCCGCAGCAAGTACGGCGCGTGGTCTTTGCCTACGCCATGCTGGTGACTGATGGTGCCGTGATTGTCGACGATGGTCTGGCTGGCCGCCTGCTTGAGCGCCTGCCAGCGRGCCAGGGTCGCGGGGTAATCCGCTGCCGGGCGAAACACATAGGTGGTGTAGATGCTCGAACCTTCGCCATAGACATGGGACAGGTGGGTGAAGACATGCACCCGTTCGCCTTCAGCCGCCAAGGCGTCGCGCAGGCTGTTTTCGATCAGGGTCAGGAGGTTATCGACGTTGCTCCAGTCGGTGGCCGTTTCCAGGGTGTCCACCACGTAACCGGCGTTCCACAGGTTTTCCCGCAGGTAGGGAAAACGAAAGCGATTCTGCGCCCACTTCTTGCCGAGCAAGGTGCCGGTAAACACCCCGCCGAACGACTTGAGGTGCTGCCGGGCCTGACGCAGGGACAGCGCATTTTGCCGGCGATTGCCAGTCACGCCGAACGTCAGCAGGCATTTGCCCTCACCGGCGCCGCGCAGGGTCAGGTACTTTTCCAGCCAGGCGATCTGCTGCGGGTGACCGGCCAACGCCAGCTGGGTTTCGGTTTCCACGGCGTTGGACAAGCGCAGCATCGACAGCGGCACGCGCGCCTGGGCCAACTGGCGGATGGCTTGCAGCGCCCGCGGCCAATCGGGCAGGAACACGCCGTAGAAACGTTCATCGGCGGGCAATGCGCTGACCCGAACCTTGACCTCGGAAATGATCCCGAATCGGCCCTCGCAGCCCAACACCACCTCGCGCAGATCGGGACCGGCCGCCGAGGCCGGGAATGTGGCGATTTGYAGAGGCCCGGCAAAAGTTTCCAGAGTCCCGCCGGCGAACAGTTGCTCGATGCGCCCATAACGCAGCGACTGCTGACCGCTGGAACGGCTGGCGACCCAACCTCCCAAGGTCGACAGCTCCCACGACTGCGGAAAATGCCCGAGGGTGTAACCCCGGGCGCGCAGCTGACTTTCCACCTGCGGCCCTGTCGCGCCGGGGCCGAAAGTGGCCAGCAGGCTCTGTTCATCGAGGTCCAGCAGGCGATTCATGCGCGCCAGCGAAACCGTCACCACGGGTCGCGCGGAACGCGGAGGATTGATGTGCCCGGCCACCGAGGTACCGCCGCCATAGGGAATCAGGCTCAGGTCCTGCTCATGGGCGAGCGCGAGTAACTGGCGAATCTGTTCGGCGCCTTCGGGTAAGGCCACAGCGTCGGGATAATTCCCCAACGCGCCTTCACGCAATGCCAGCCAGTCCGGCAGGCTCTGACCCCGGGCATGCAGTAAACGATCATGGGCATCCACGCTGTACAACGGGTGTTGCTGCAACCGCGAGGCCGGCACCCGGGCCAATGCCGTCTCAAGCTTCGCATCGGGCAGCGCTCGACCGTCTCCCACCCGCCGGGCGAGAAAACTCGCGCCCTGGGCCGGCAGTTCGACCACCGTGGTTGCATCTCCCCAGCCGTTCCAGCGTCGCATGCGTGTGTCCTTTTGCGGTTCTGATCAGTGAAATTTCAGGCCCCCATACTAGTCAGCCGCCGGAAAGTGTCACGGTCGCATCCGGCCAGTTGGAGTAGCCAATTGAGTCAAACGTCGCGCAGGCGTCAGCCATTTACTTTAGCCGTGGTTTCAAACTACCTTTTAGGGCATTCATCCGCGCACGCGAGCCTTGATCAAAGGAAGACGATCATGCATTCCCTGGGCTTCACTTCAGTTCCGCCGCTGCTCAAGTACCTGCGTCATGCCGAACAACTGGGCGTGGCCATCGAGCCTGCGTTGGCGGCTGCCGGGTTGCAGGCGCAGCAGTTGAGTGACAACAGCCTGCGGTTGCCGGGTGAAGCCCATGAACGCTTGCTTGATTATTTCTGTGAACACTCGGGCGATCCGTTGTTCGGTCTCAACGCCGCGCGTTTTGTGCTGCCAAACTCCTGGAGCGTGCTGGGTTACATCACCATGAATTGCGCGACACTGGGCGATGCCATGAGCCGCATCATGCCGTTCGAGAAGCTGGTGGGCGACATGGGCGTCAGCCGCGCCGAGGTGCAGGACAGCCACGTACACCTGATCTGGACATGCCGCTATCAACGCCCGCGAATCCGCCGGCACCTGGTGGAAAACGTACTCGGCTCCTGGCTGCAATACGCGTGCTGGATCGCTGATACGCAGATGTCGCCGGCCGCTGTCTGGCTGGAACATGCACGACCGGCTGACACGACGCTGGCGCAGTACGAGCAGTTCTTCGACTGTCCGGTACTGTTCGACCAGCCTTATTCGGCGCTGATTGTGCCGTTGCCGTATTTGCAGCTGCCCTTACGCCAGGCCGATGCGCAATTGCTGCGCACCCTGGAAGAACATGCCATGGGGTTGATGGCCACACTGGAGGACGCGTCGCTGGAACAGCGGGTCAAAAACATCCTGCGCCAGTTGCTCAAGGAAGGCCTGCCACGCAAGGAACAAGTGGCCGAACATCTCGCCGTGTCGGTGCGCACGCTGCAACGCCAGCTGCATCAGGCCGGTACGTCGTACCAGCAGATCCTCGATGACCTGCGCCAGGAGCTGGCCGAGCATTACCTGCTCAACAGCACCTTGCCGATTCAGGACATCGCCCAGTACCTGGGTTTCACCGAATCCCGTTCGTTTCACCGTACGTTCAAAAGCCGGCGCGGGATGCCGCCCGGCGAGTTTCGCCAAACCCACCGGGTACCCGACGAAAACTGAAAACCGTCACGCAGATCCCCTTCCCGCGCCAAGATTATTGGCAAACTCTCCTGCCTGCGTTGTTTCAAAATCCTACAGCCTTCCTGCCTCCGTTCCCTGCCAAGTGGAGAAACTTCCAGCGTCGGCTGAATGGAGTAGCTGACAGCCATCCCTCCTGGCACGCCGTAATGTCGATATCTCCACCTACTGGAGATTCACAAGCATGGACGGCAATTCACCAGACAACGATCAATCCTTACTCGACATTTTGATCAAGGCCTACAGTTCCGATAACGCACAAAAAATAAAACTTGAAGCGCTTTTTAAAGATCTGAAACTCACATCGGTGTTCGACATTTCCCGACTCACCGAAGCCGACTTCAAGCATCGCGTCGATACCGCGATCAAGGAGAAGGATACGAGTTATGCAACGCTCAGCATCGATACTCAGTCGCTTTACGACAACGCCAGATGCTACGCCGCCCAGGTCAGCGTGCTGTATCGGGAGCAGCAAGCTTCAGACGGTGTGCCACAGCATCAGTGGCATCCCCTGGGCATTCGCACGGTCACGGAACAAGGTCCCACCTACACTCAGCAGTTCAAAGAAAACTGGAATGACGCCTGCAAAAACGATTCGATCGCGGCCATTGACTCACCGGTCGCCTACCTGAGAGCGCTGTACCTGTTTGCCTTGCAACTGGAGTCCTGCCCCTCGCAATCGGAGGACGAAAAAAAACACCGAATCCTGTTGAAAAAACGCCGTCCGGATCTGCCCGAACTGTCGATAGATCAGCAAAGCACGTTTACGGCGTTACCGATGCTCGGGGTAGTCAATGCCATTCTGGACCGCAATATTCAGGACGCGCTGAAGACCACCGACGACCAAGGCAAATCGACCTATGACGTTCTGGCGCAACGGTATTATCCCTTTGCCCTCCCCTATGAGTTTTTCCACCAACAGTGCCTGCTGGGGCTGGGGGAAAACAAACCGACGCTCGGAGAGCTGAATTATCTCGTCAGCGAATTCCTGCCCCTGCGGTCTTACGATGCGTCGTTGTACGGCAAGGTTTTGGACGTTGCCTCTGATGCTGCTCAGATGCTGATGTCCGGGCTGGGCCCAAAACAGCAGGCATTGCTGACGGAACAGCCCTGGGCTGAACGCCCACCTGAAAAACGGCGCACGCCAGAAAACATCCATTGGGAAAAAATCTACGGCACCGCGTCAATTTCCGMTCTGAAAACAATCAATACCTTCCTGGAGCGAACCGAGCTTAAAGCCGAGCAAATGGAGGCCTTGCTGGCGCAGGGCAAACACACGCCACACACGTCTGCTCAGTACTTGTTGTCAGCGCCTTTTTCCCAGCCTTATGGAGCCCGTTTTGTAAACGGTCCTCAAGCGGTCAATGACACAAGCATGACGTTGGACAAAGAAAAAAAGCCCGCGCAAATCGCCAACGCGACCGAGGATCGATTCGAACGTTTGCATCGAATGATCCGCCTTCAACGCTGGCTCGATATATCGTTCACCGATCTGGACTCCTTGATGTGCAGCGCATTTGAATCGGATCTGCCCAAAAAAAATGACCAGATGCAACTGAACAACTACGCCATCCGAATCCTGGGTATTTTTCGCTATCTGAATCGCCAGTACCCGATCACGGCTGAAGAGTTCGCAGCCCTGCTGCATCAGGTATCTCCCTGCTCGACCAGCGACAACACGTCCCTGTTTGACAAGGTATTCAATCAGGCCCGTGTGTTTGATACACCGCTGAAGCTCGATGGTCGTCTCTTCCAGGCGGATGATTCAGACCCTGTCTCTCACGCCGTCCTCCAGCATTTGAGCATCAGCCTTGGCCTGCCCCTGACAGAGGACTCGCTACTGCGGGTTGTCAAAAACACGCAGAAATACCTGGGGCCRCTCAAGTGTGACTTGCCCACACTGTCGTCCATTTATCGCCAGGCACGGACCGCGCGAATGTTCGGTCTTTCGATTGCCGACAGTTCGACGTTGGTGAGTTTTCTGGGGGGGGAAAGCATGACCAGATGCCTGGCAACGGGCGACTCCGGCAGACGAATCTTTCGCATACGCGGCCGAAAGGAAAGGCAGTCTTTCGAGATACTCGCCATTTTCCAGCTTCCGGARCAGGGCGGCCCTGGTGAAGCGACTTTGCTTGCCGGTTCAAGCCTGCGAACAAACACATCATGGTTTGCCAATGACAGAACAGATCAACGACTTGTCCAAGAATTTTCCAAAGCGCCAGGCGAAATCAACGTGCCATGGATCGACATCGACAAGATTCCAACCACCGCCCCCGATAGCCAGACATCACTGGCGGGCCGAATCATCAAATGGAATGTCGGTAACTTTGACGAATACACGGATCGAAAACATACGCATCTGATACTGCAATCAATAGCCCGCGCTCCTGAAACGGGGTTGACTTCGATTGGCACTCTGAGGGGCGAAATAGATCAAGTCACCCTGAAAAATGAAGCCGATCCTGCATTCAACTTACTCCACGTCCTGATGCAATTGGACTGGATAACCCGCTGGATCAAAGAGTCCACCTACGACATCCCCATGCTGCAACGTGTTCTCGGGCTGCAAAGCGGTGACGAATATCCGTTGGGGCAACTGCAGCAACACCTCGCAAAACTCAAAGCCGACACTCTCCAGTGCGCGGTCACCGCACAGGAATTTGCAACGCTGGCATTGCCGAACACCGTGCAATGGCGCGCAAAACTGGCTGATACCCTGCTGGATGACAAAGGGTTGGTAAAAAATTTCGCCCCCAGGATCAGAGACGACGTACCACAGTGTCTGACAAACGCACTGGATAAAGTATTTGCGTCACTAACACTGGGTTCGAGACTCAAGGACGACTGCAAACAAAAACTCCATGGCTTACTGCTCCTGGCCCATGACCGACAACAACACCTAGTGGAAGAGTTTCTACAGGACGCGTTCCTGCTGCCCATGAACTGTGGAATCGATGTGGTGATTTGGGCGAAAACGTCGGTACATCAGATACTCACTGCTGCTCTGGGCTCAAAGGACCCACATGAACTTGCGCGCACACTGAGCCCACTGCTGCGCCATACCGAAGCCGCTGTCAGGTTGCAATTGAGCAACAAGGCCTTGCGCGCACTCCTGAGCACCGCCCGCTGGCTGGACACACCGGATGGGGAATTGAGCCTGTCGTTCAAAACCCTGTACTTGTTCGATCGTTTCAACCATTTCCTGATCGCTTACCAGCAGCCGGAAGAAAGCCTCCTGAGCTACCTGGAGTTCGCCAATAACCGGGCCAGAGAAACGCAAGCCGTCAACAGCCGTCTGGCCCAATTGATGAACTGGACCACGACTGAAGTCACCGTTTTCACCTCGAAACTGATGTCCAGGCGGGCTCAAACAATCAAGGACATCGATTGGGTGATGCGTTGTCACAACGCCTGTAAAGCCACCGGGCTGAGCGCGACCGCCCTGCTGAAGGCCGTGGCCCTGCAGAACGACAGTCCGGCCGATCAATGGAAGGCCGTCGGTGAAGCGGTCATGGCGGCCAGTCACTAACTCCACCACGTGCTCAAGGAATGAACATGTCTGTTGCTATGGAAAAACAACTCAATGAAAGCCTGCGTGATGCTCAGCTTGGTCTCTATCTGTCAGCGATCGCACCGCAAGACAAGACTCTGAAAGAACTGAAGATTGCAGAACACCTTAAAACGGCCACTGATCTTTATCACTATTGGTTGCTTGACGTGTTGGTCAGCCAGGATGTGCCAACCAGCCCGGTAGCCTGCGCCACCACCAGCCTGCAGCAATACATCAACAGTATTCTGGCCAACATGGAGCCGGGATATCACACCGCGCAGATTCCAGCAGAGCAAGTCGAAACCTGGCGCACCGTCATGCATCACTACCTGGACTGGGTGACCCATCAACACCTTCATTACTTCCCCGCGGCCTATCTTGATCCGACGCTTCGCAAAACCAGATCCGACAGCTTCGAACAACTGGAGAACGACCTCAACCGCAACCAGCTCACTGCCGAATCGGTACAAACGGCGGTGCTGGCCTATCTGACCCGACTGGAAGAAGTCGCCAACCTGGAAATCGTCAATGGTTACATCGACGGCGACAACTTCGACGACAGCACCTATTACTTCATTGCCAAATCCCGTGCCGCCAATACCTGGTATTGGCGCTCTCTGGACATGGCCTGTCGACCTTTCGTGCCCGGTTCCAGGACTGACCAATATGATGCACCGGAACCACAGGCATGGTCCGACTGGCATCGCGTCAATCTGCCCGTCTCCGAAAGCACCCTCGAGCACACCATTCGCCCGGTCATGTTCAACAACCGTTTGTATGTGATCTGGGCCGAATGCATCTTTCAGGATCAGGCGATCAAAGCAGATGACAAGAATAAAACCTGTCCTTTGTTACGTCTGAACATGTGTTTCAAAAAATATGACGGAAGCTGGAGTACGCCACAGACCTGTGTGCAAGGTTACTGCTCAGCCGAATCTGCGGTAGGTATAAGCCTGGCAACGTTGAAGGAATACATACAAACCATTGTCACCTGTGATCAATCGTCGTCCTCGCTCTGCCTCGTATTGCATATCGGTGAATTTGAGCGCAAGGATTTTAGTATTCCATTTTTTGATTTCAGCATGTCGGCCGTTATCGACAAGGACGCCTTGATCACGTCAAACGTTGTTCTTCGCACTGCACTGCATTTCGATCGTGACAAGACACTTCTTGCTCTGCTCGAGTGCTGGCCATACACCAAGTCAAAGGCGCTCCAGTACCGTTACAAATCAGCCTCGTCGAYAATTCCTTATATTAATTCCCATAAGGATGACGCGTTAGGCACGGCATACTTCATCAACTTCAAGAGCTCCCGCCAACCCATCCGAATGAATATCGCCTTCGCCAGGCACCTGATCGAGCGTGCAGAAGAAAGCATGGATACATTGCTGAGCTGGTCCTCTCAGCACTTGCAAGAGCCTCCACTGGCGGCAGACAAATCACCTGAGCAACTGGATTTCTACGGTGCCTACGGTCGTTACTTCGTCGAGCTGTTTCTATACCTGCCCTGGCTGGTGGCGCACCGCTTTAACCAGGAGCGCCAATACAGCGAAGCCGAACGCTGGTTGCAGTACCTGTTCAATCCCTCGCGAAAAGCAGTCAGTGGCGCTAACCCGGATTACTGGAACGCGGTGCCACTGATCACCGACGCGGCCAATCCCGGTCAATCCAGTTATGCCATCCAGGGGACAGAGGATCCGCACCAGATTGCACTGAGTCATCCCGTGCACTTTCGCAAAGCGTTGTACATGCTCTACATCGACATTCTGCTCAATCGCGGCGACGCCGCTTACCGCGAATTGACCCCCGACAGCCTGACCGATGCGAAGCTCTGGTATTTGTGCGCGCAGAACCTGTTGGGTCCGAGACCGGATATCAGACAGACCGATCTATGGGCAGCACTCACGTTGAAAGAATTCAGCGAAGAGCCCAATAGAAAACTGTACGCGTTGGAGAAAGAACTGGCGAAACCCGTCGTAGCAGACGACGCCTCAAAGCTGGCCCCTCAAGTGTGTGTTCGACCTTACAGCCATTCACCCTCCGCAAATGCAATCGACGCACCGCATTCGCGCCTGCCCTTCAACCCCGTGCTATTCCCGCGCTGGGAGAAGCTCGAAAGTCGCCTGCATAACCTCAGGCACAATCTCGACATTGTCGGCCGCCCCTTGCGGCTTGCGCTCTTCGCGGCGCCAGCAGCGCCAGACAACCAGCTCGGTGCCACTCCCCAGCGCGCTGCCGAGCCCGGCATGGCCCAGCGGTTGGGCACAGTGATTCCGCCTTACCGGTTCAGTGTCCTGCATGCCCATGCCATGAGTGCGGTAGACACGGTCATTCAGTTCGGCGCAACGCTGATGTCGTTTATCGAACGCAGCGAGCAAGCCAGTTATCAGGAGCTTCAGCAACAGCACGTATGGGATATCGCCAGCATTGCAGTAGACCTGCAGACCCAGGCTTTGAAGATCGAGCAGAAAACCCGAGAGGAGGTATTGGCCAGTAAATCCATCGTCGTAAATCGCCGGGATCACTACAGTCGGTTGGTCAACGAAGTGGTCAATCTGGAAGAAGTGGCGGCCGCCGCTTTCCATCTGGAGGGGCGTATCGCTGAAGCAAGCGCCCAGGCGGCTAATGCAAGCGGCCAGGGGCTGAAGGTCATTCCCAATATTTTTGGCACATCGGACGGGGGCGCGCGCGTGGAGGGTGGCCCCTTCGCCATGATGGCCTTGGCTCAAGGTGTCGCTACCGTGGCCTATGGCGCTGGTGAAGCCTTGGATCGCGCTGCGCAGTACCGGCGCCGCTATCAGGACTGGACGCTCGCCCACGATCAGGCAAAACTCGAAATTGCCCGGATTGATGCACAGCTGGCGGTGGACGCCGAACGAGAAACTGCCTCACGATTACTGTTGCAGCAAACTCAAACGTCTCTGTCCCAGGCCCGGGCTTCCTACGACTTTCTCAGCAAGCGCTTTACCAACTCACAGCTCTACCAGTGGTTCACCCATCAGTTCTCCAGCTTCTACTACCAGGCGTATGACTCGACGTTTTCGTTGTGCCAGCTCACCGAGGCGAGTTGGCGATATGAAACCGCCAACAACACCACGCAACCTTTCTTTCAAAATCAGGCCTGGAACAGCACCTACCGTGGACTTGGCCCCGGCGAGCGTATGAAGCTGGGTTTGGTGAAGATGAAGAATGCCTGGTTGCTGGGCAACGAGCGTGAACTGGAAATCCGCAAGACCGTGTCGTTGCGCCTGCTTCATACGAAAGAAAACATCTCGGGTACGCCTGCACCGTCCATCAACAAACCTTGGGACGATACGACCGCTGCTGACGAACCCGTCACCAAAGGAATCAGGTCCACCCTGTTGGATTCCGGTCGATGCGAGTTCGAGTTGACGTCTGCCCTTTTTGACAACGACTACCCGGGGCACTGCCTGCGCAGGATCAAAAGCATCAGTATTTCCCTGCCGGCCGTTCTTGGCCCTTATGAAGATGTCCGCGCCACGCTGTCTCAGACAAGCAGCGAAGTCGTCATGCCCGATAGCGACAAGACGGTCATGAAGAGTCTGCGCGCCCATCAGCAAATTGCCCTGTCGACGGGGATCGACGACAACGGCCTGTTCACCCTGAATTTTCAGGATGAGCGCTACCTGCCTTTTGAGTACACCGGCACGATTTCGAAATGGCAGCTGTCATTCCCCAATCATGCGGCACAGAAAGCCATGCTCGAATCGCTCACCGACATCATCGTGCACGTGCAATACACCGCCAGAGCTATCGGGGGTGCGCAATGAGTGAGCAAACTGTTATTCCTGTGCATTCCCCTGCCCTGCCCAAGGGCGGAGGGGCGATTCAGGGCATCGGCGACGGCTTGGGTGCAATCGGCTCCAGCGGAACCGCTTCCTGCCAGATTCCGTTGCCCATATCGCCCGGTCGCGGATATGCCCCGAGCCTTGCCTTGAGCTACAACAGTAGCCAAGGCAACGGCGTGTTCGGCCTGGGTTGGAAATTGTCCCTGGCGACGGTCTCACGACGTACGCACCTGGGGGTTCCCGCCTACACCGACGATGATTTATTCCTCGGCCCTGGTGGTGAGCTTCTGATGCCCGAGCGGAACCGGGAAACCGGCGCTATCGTCTCCACCCAAAAGCTGTGCAGTGACGGTACGCAGCAGGCCGAACACACCGTCGTGCGCTATCGCCCGCGCATCGAAGCCACGTTCGACTTGATCGAGCATTGGTCCCACGCCGGGGACAAACCGGGCTTCTGGCTGATACATAACGCCGACGGTAGCCTGCATGTGTTTGGGAAAACTTTGCTCGCACGTCGGGCGGATCCCGACGAACAATCCCGCGTAGCCGAGTGGTTGCTCGAAGAGAGCCTGAATGCCCATGGCGAGCATATCGGTTATGAGTACAACGCAGATCCGGCCTCCCTGCCGGGACCAGCCGACTGCCGGGCCCAGCGTTACCTCAGTCTCATTCGCTACGGGAATTTCAAAGCCGACTCACAGTTGTACTCGTGTAAAACCGACGGGTTCAAGGACGTCCGTTGGCATTTCGAGTTGCATTTCGACTACGGTGAACGCAGCCCTGCACTGGATAAAAAGCCCACGTATCCGGCAACGAATTCGTCGCCCGTACGCGGCGACCCGTTTTCGGATTTTTCCTATGGGTTCGAGTTGCGAACCCAACGCCTGTGCCAGCAGGTGCTCATGTTTCATTACTTTCCCGATGAGTCATCGATGGGAGCGGTACCGGTGCTGGTTCGCCGTACGTTGATCGAGTACCAGACCGCCCCCTTGTCCTACAGCTGCCTGAGCGCAGCGATGACCCAGGCCTACGGCGAAAGCACCGACAGTTACCTCCCTCCCCTCGAGTTCACCTACTCCAACTTCGCACTGGAACCTGACGTTCATCGCTACAAACTTTTCGAGGCGTTGTCGCGACTCAACCATCAACAGCACTTTCAGTTCGTCGATCTGCTAGGGGAAGGACTGCCCGGTGTGCTCCACCGTACCGACAAAAGCTGGCGCTATAGCCAACCACTGCGTGATGACGCTGGAAGGGATCGGGTCACCTATCAGGCGTTGAGCGATCTGCCGCATATCCCGCTGGCCGACAGCCGAAAATCGAGCCGTCAGTTTCTCGGTAATCTCAGCGCCAGCGGTCGTCCCGAATGGATTCTGGCGCAACCCGGACTCAGTGGATTTTTCACCCTGAAAGCCGATGGCAAATGGTCCGGGTTCACGCCGCTTGACGCCGTTCCGACCGAGTTCTTCCATCCTCAAGGACATTTGGCCAACCTGATGGGCGCCGGGCTCAGCGACCTGATCATGCTCGGCCCCCGCAGTGTTCGCCTGCACGCCAACCTAGATGGCAAAGGTTTTTCCAGCGCAACCGACGTGGTACGCCGGGCGGATGAGGACGACCTGCCACTGCCTGGTAACTCGCCCAGCGAATTGGTGGCTTTCAGCGATGTGTTGGGCAGCGGGCAACAACATCTGGTTCGAATCCGTCATAACGAAGTGAAATGCTGGCCCAACCTGGGCCGGGGACGCTTCGGAAAAGGCCGGGTGATCGCCACGCTGGATTTTACCTATGAGGAATTTGAAGCCTCTCGCGTGCTGCTGGCCGACCTGGATGGCTCGGGAAACACGGATCTTGTTTATCTCCTGCCCGAGTGCGCGCGCATTTTCATGAACCGTAGCGGCAACGGGCTGAGCCCGGCGATCGATTTGCCATGGCCCGAAGGGATTCGCCATGACCGCTTCTGCCAGGTGACCGTCACAGACCTGCAAGGGCTCGGCTGCTCCAGCCTGGTGTTCAGCACCTCAGGGGCAACGCCACGACACTGGCGCTATGACTTCGTCAGCACCAAACCCTACTTGCTTCAGACAACCAACAACAACATGGGCGCTGCCGCGAGCATCAGCTACCGCAGCTCTGCACAAGAATGGCTGGACGAAAAAAAACAACTACTCAAAAACAAAAACCCGGTGGTGTCACACTTGCCGTTTCCACTGTTTCTGGTCAAGCAGCAGACTCAGGAAGACGAAATCACTGGCAATCGACTGACCCGAAAATTTAAATATCGACGTGGCTTCTACGACAGCATCGAACGTGAATTCCGGGGTTTCGGCCTGCTCATCCAATCAGACATTCCCTCAAGCCGCAGTGATACAGAAAACAAACGCCAGACCGCTACGACACTGACCAAGACATGGTTCCACATCGGCAACGAGGTCGATCCGGTCATCCACGATCGAGACTTCAGCGATGGACAAGCCATTGCTCTCAAAAAAACCCTCCAGAATCTCGAGATCAGCTGGACCCGGCGCAGCGAAAGGCATGCCCCGGCCAACTCCTACTCCAAAGCCCGCAAGCGCGAAATCGCCCGGGCACTGAACGGACGGATCTTGCGAGTAGAGGTGTACGGCCAGGAACAAGGCGACCAATCAAAACTCCCGTATTCGGTGCAACAGCATCGCTACAAGGTCGACGAACTCAGGGGCATGGGCAAGCACAGCCCCCATTCGATCCTGCACCTCGTCCTGCTGGAATCGATCAACTACCAATACGAGCGTATCGCGCAAGACCCTCGCTGCACCCATTCGATTAATTTGAAATGGGACACCTATGGCTTCGTGACTCACTCCGTGGACATCAGTTATGCCCGGCGCAAAACGGCTGCCGACACCTCTCCGTTCGCCGGCAAGTGGGAAAAAAAATGGTGGGGCGATGCCCATGACGAAACCCAGCAGTACTACTACCTGAGCGAACATAAAGCTCAATTCATTCACATAGGGACAGCGCAAACCAGGCGATTTGGACTGCCTTATCTGCAACGCGTCAATGCATTGAAATTGCCCAAGGCGCCCATTGCAGGCGGCCTGAACCTCTCAGACATCAACCACGAGAACTTGCTTGTGCTGAGTGCTTCAGACGCCTGGAAAACCGGACAAGTCTTGACGAGCCTGTCTTTGCAGCGCTACAGGAAACCCGACGCCAGTGGCACCTTTCCTGACGGACAGGCCAGTGTTGAAGCGTTGGTCGATCACACGGAAATGGCTGAACTCAATCAGTTGGCGTTGAAGACTTACGACAGACTCAAGCAACAACCGGGCGCGTCGTCCTTTGATTTGACTCAACGACTCAAGGAGAACGGCTACAGACCAATGCCCATCGCCTTACCTGCGGACACAGAGTGGGATAAACAGCACGGCCTGTGGTCAGTACGACACCATTTCTTCACTTACGAAACAAAAGATGGTTTTTTCAAACCTTCAGGTTTCAAGGCAACCTTGCAGCAAGGCTCGACAACATTTACCCAAGATTCTTACTACTGCCTGACTACTCGTACGCAACTGCCGGACGGTTGCATCACCACAGCCTCCAACGTTGATTACCGACTGCTCCAGCCTTGCCGCATTACCGACGCCAACAACATTGTCCAGGAAGCGTTGTACGACCCATTCGGGCACGTTCAAGTCATGAGCCATTACAAAAGCGGTATCGATGCGGACATTGGGTTCAAACCCGTGTCCGACTATGCCCATCAATATGTTGGCCGACCGGATCTGGCCATCGAAAACCCGGAGCAGGCTCTGCAGCAAGTCGCCAGCGCCTGGTTCTACAACGCGTTCAGCTGGATGGGACAGATTGCGCAAGCCACACAGCAGGAACAGGATTTCTGCAAAAGCGCGGTGATTTCGGGCGATGTATTGCCCGGTGGATACATCCGCGCCAGCGCTCGCGCTCGCCTGGCCCGCAGCGACCTCAAGAAAACACCCTACGAACAAGCGCTCCAGACGAAAATTAAAAGCGTACAGCGCGAACCGGTTTACTGCGCCGAACTGCAAGCAGACCGATTCCCCGACGATGCTGAAAAGCAGAAAATTCGCGTTGTTGTCGTTTGCCGTGACGGCTTTGGCCGGCTGTTGCAAAGTAAACAGCAAGCCGGGCAAGGACCAGCACTGGCCGTCAACGAGGACGGTACGTTGAAGTCAGTGAACGGCAAACCGCTAGAGCACGAAGTCAGCCAGCGCTGGCGTGTCAACGAGCGTACCGAATACAACAACGGCCGGGTGACACGTACGTATCGACCCTGCTTCAGCGACCGGTTCCGCTATATCAATGATGAAACCCTGCGCACATCGGACCTGTGTGACCAGTTTTTCCATGACCCCTTGGGCCGACTCATTCGTGTCATCAATGCCAAGGGTGACGAGCGCCGCTACACCTTTCACCCCTGGTATTCCATCACCGAAGACGAGAACGACACACAACCCGACACCCCGGCCTCGGGAGGTGTGAAATGAGCGTCAACATTCATCGCCATACACCGACCCTGAACGTTGTCGACAGCCGCGGCCTTCAGGTCAGCGAAGTCCGCTACTGGTGCAATGAGTCCATCAAGGAGCCTGAGGCTCGCTTTACGCGCTACCGGTACGACATGGGCAATCAGACCGTCGAGCATTATTCGCACRCCGATGACATCAAGCTGAAGGTGGCAGACTCGACACACATCACCAGCCTGTCGGGTGCCGACGTTTTTACTGACAGTATCGATGCCGGGTGGCGGCTTACGGTTTTTGGAGAAGCAGGACAGGCGCTGGAGACGTGGGACTCACGCGGCAGCCATTGGCAAACGGAATATGACAGTCAGTTACGCCCATGGGTGATCTTCGAAGAATTCGAGCAACAGGCCCGACGGGCCATCGAGCGCTTCACCTACGCAACCAACTCGAACGACGCTGCAGAAATGAACCAGTGTGGCCAATTGATTCGTCATGACGATCCGGCTGGCACGCTGCTGTTCACCGCCTATGACCTGACGGGAAAGCCACTCAGCCAAACGCGGCATGTTCTGAAAGATTTGCACGTCGCGCATTGGCCGGAAGAGCTCGATGGGCGAAAGGGTCTTGTCGAAAGCAGTGCCGGCCATACCACCACGTGGCGGTACGCGCCGACCGGCGAAATCCTTGAGCAACGAGACGCCAAAGGGCATACGCAACGCTTCTGGTTCGATGTCGCTGGCCAGTTGCAAAAAGTCACCCTGCAACTCAACGGTGCGTCCGAACAGAGGCTGATACTCGATCAGGTCAGCTATAACGCGCAGGGTCAGATTCAATCGCAAGTGCTGGGTGGAAAAATCACCAGCGCGGCGACGTTCACGCCTGAAAACGGCCGTATGAGCCAGCGGACCCTCTCGCGCACAACGAAAAACACAAGCGTGCTTCAGAAGCTGCACTACGCCTATGACGCTGTGGGCAATGTGTTAAGTGTCCAGGACCACAGCAAACCCGAACAGCACAATGCCAATCAACGCATCAAGCCCGGCAGCACGTATGTCTATGACAGCCTGTATCAGCTGATTAAGGCGACCGGGCGAGAGGAACAGACGGCCAGCGTCCAGGCGGTGCTTCCCGATTGGGCTTCAGGTCCGGGAGACAGCAGTCGATTGCTCAATTTCACTCAGCACTACAGCTACGACGAGCGCGCCAATCTGATCAAGTTGCAACATCAACGGGACGGCAATAACTACACCCGCGAGATGCGCATCGCACCCGGCAGTAATCGGGGTCTGTCATGGAAAACCGGTGATTCGCCACCCGACTTTGCAACCGGCTTCGATGCCAACGGCAATCTGCAAGCCCTGCAAAACGGGCAACCGCTGCTGTGGAACTCGCGCAACCAATTGCAAAGCGTGACCTTGGTGAAGCGCGCAGGACAAGAAGCGGATACGGAAAGTCACCTCTACGATGGCAACGGCCAGCGCGTTCGCAAACGACAAATCCAAAAGGCTCATGCCGTCACTCACGTCCGCGACGTCCTCTATTTGCCCAGTCTGGAAATCCGGGAAAGCACGACGGAAAAATTCGAGGTCATCATTGTTCAGGCAGGAAACTGCAACGTCCGGTGCTTGCACTGGAGCCTGGGAACACCCTCCGGCATCAGCAATGATGCGATGCGCTTCAGCTTCGACAATCACTTTGGGTCCAACACGATGGAGCTGGATGCCGACGGTAACCTGATCAGCGAAGAAGGTTATTACCCCTTTGGCGGCACTTCATGGAGAGCCGCCCGCAACGCGCTAGAGGCGAACTACAGAACCATTCGTTACTCGGGCAAGGAACGTGACGCCAGCGGCCTGTATTACTACGGCCAGCGATATTACGCGCCGTGGTTACAGCGCTGGATCAGCCCCGATCCGGCAGGGGCGGTTGACGGGCTGAACCTGTTTTGCATGGTCGGGAATAACCCAGTGCGCTACATCGATCATCACGGCAATCAAAAAGACGAGGCTGCCATCAAGGAAGAATTAGGTGCCTATCCCGGCATTTTGAAGGAAGTGAACAATAGGGTTGGCACGCTGAACCATCAGCTCTACAACAGCATGAGAAAAAGAGACGTCGTAAAACGAATGTTTCAGAGTTACGCCTATACCGCCATGCGGTTCATGCTGTCGTGGGGGGCCGGCCTGCTGGCCGCACCAACCGGGCCGGCTGGCATGTTGGGGACGAAAATCGCCACGTCTTCAACGACTGACACGATTGCCAGCAAATTCAATGCAACACGGCATCTGCCCGTCGCCATCTATCCCCAGACCAGCCGACTGAAGCCTGACGAAATAGAATATAACGGCCGGACGGCTTTCTATGACTTGAAAGCAAAGGCTGAGCACGCAAAAACAGAGGACCTCAATCCACGGAACAAGACGGGACAGAAAAACCTGTCGGTAATGGCAACCGGCTTCATTCTGTCAACGGTGCTTGAGGTCCAAGGGCCGTGGGTTCGAAGCTTTGAATCGTCAACCCAGGCGACCAATGCCCTCGAGGGTCTGCCGGGACAGAAAATCGAGCGTTTGAACAATGCCCTGGCAGAACTCGACAATCATCTGGAGCACGACGCTCACGCCATCAACGCAGCATTTGACGATTTGGGAGTGGAGGAGTTTTATGCCGCAGGTGTGAAAAGCAGACTGGGTCAAACCACTGATCGCATGGCCGATCGTATGGGTGTAGAAAGCTCGAACCTCATAAGCCGCGCCTCTATGCAACGTGATGTGAACATCGCACGAGCAATGATACAAAGAGGAAGGGAGTTGCTGTTCAAACTTAATGAACACAACAAATCGCAAGGCAGGTTTTTTGTTTGAAGTTGACCTGCGAGACCTGTCGGCAAATCGACGGGGCCTCGCTTGACCTCGCTCAATCAAACACTGATCGCGTTGGTAAACACCAACCGGTTCCCGAACGGGTCTGCAATGGTCATGTCCTGGCTTCCCCAAGGCATGGCCTGAATCTGTGGATGCGCGAACTGGTATTCCTTGGCCAACAATTGCTGCTGGAATGCCTCGAGTTCGTCGGTCTCGATGCGCAGCGCCGACCCCGGCGTGCTGTCGCCGTGGTGTTCGGACAGGTGCAGCACGCATTCGCCACGGGAGACTTGCAGGTACAGCGGGAAATTCGCTTCAAAGCGGTGTTGCCAGTCGACCTTGAAACCCAGGAAGTCGACGTAGAATTCCAATGCCTTGGCTTCATCGAAAATCCGCAGGATCGGAGTGGTTTTTCCGAAGCTCATGCCGTTACTCCCTGACTAAAAAAGACACCCTAGTGTAGCTGGATCGAATATCAGCACTTCGGCTTGGTGCCGGCATTCTTTAATTGCAATGTGCCACTAGTGTGACGGACCACTAATATTGCTTACTGAAATCCGTCTCGCAGATCCCCTTCCCGCGCCAAAAACCGCCCTTCCCTTTTACCGTTTGCTTGCTCATCGCGGTAACTCAACACGCCGTTGACCCACACGCCGTCAATCCCTTGCGCAGCCCGCTGTGGGTCGTTGAAGTCCGCCACGTCGCGAATGGTCAGCGGATTGAACAACACCAGGTCCGCCCAATGCCCTTCGCGGATTTCACCACGTTCCTTCAAGCCAAACCGCGCCGCCGACAACCCGGTCATTTTGTGTACCGCCGTGTGTAGCGGAAACAGCCCGACATCGCGACTGAAATGGCCAAGCACCCGTGGGAATGCACCCCACAAGCGTGGATGCGGGAACGGGTCTTCCGGCAATCCGTCTGAACCGACCATGGACAGCGGATGCGCGAGGATTTTTCGCACGTCTGCCTCGTCCATGCCGTAATACACCGCGCCAGCCGGTTGCAAACGGCGGGCGGCGTCGAGCAGCGACACGCCCCACTCAGCGGCGATGTCCATCAGGTCGCGACCGCCCATTTCAGGGTGCGGCGTGGACCAGGTGATAGTGATGCGATGGGCGTCGGTGACTTGCTTGAGATCCAGCGTCGAAGAGCTCGCGGCGTAGGGATAACAATCACAGCCCACCGGGTGGGTTTTCGCCGCGTGTTCGAGGGAGGCCAGCAGTTGCGGACTGCGTCCCCAGTTACCGGCACCCGCGCATTTGAGGTGGGAAATGATCACCGGGGATTTCGCATGACGACCGATCTGGAACGCCTCGTCCATCGCCTCCAGCACCGGTTCGAATTCGCTGCGCAAATGGGTGGTGTAGACCGCGCCGAACGCCGCCAATTCTTCCGTCAGCTGCATCACTTCATCGGTCGAAGCCGAGAACGCGCTGGCGTAGGCCAGGCCTGTGGATAAACCCAATGCGCCGCCCTCAAGACTTTCGCGTAGTTGTTCGCGCATCGCGCTGATTTCGTCCGGCGTAGCGGTGCGAAACAGGTCATCGAGGTGATTGCTGCGTAACGCGGTGTGGCCGACCAGTGCCGCGACGTTCAGCGTGGTGTTTGCCGCTTCGACTGCTGCGCGGTAGTCGCTGAATGTCGGATAAACAAACGCTGCGGCTGTACCGAGCAGGTTCATCGGGTCCGGCGGATCACCGCGCAAACTCACCGGCGAAGCACTGATGCCGCAGTTGCCGACGATCACCGTGGTCACGCCCTGGCTGAGTTTGGGCAGCATCTCTGGCTGGCGGATCACCACCGTGTCGTCATGGGTATGGACATCGATGAAACCTGGCGCCAGCACACGACCGGCGGCGTCGATTTCTTCGGTGGCAGTGGCATCGTGCAAGTCGCCTATGCGCTCGATGCGACCGTTCAGGATCGCCACGTCGGCGGGATAACCGGGGGCGTTGCTGCCGTCGATGATCAGGGCGTTGCGAATCAGCGTGTCGTACATCATGTCTGTCTCCCGGCGGCAGGTAATCGTCCACCTGCCGCATTCATTCTCCGTCGTGATTCACCCGCGCACGTTTCAGCAGTTTCTTGCAGCGCTCCGACAAGTGCAGCACGCGCAGGTGCTTGCCGGCCTTGGCGTAGCGTTCGCGCAGCGCATTCAGCGCGGCAATGGCCGAGTAATCGACGAAGCTCAAATGTTGGCAATCCAGCGTGACCTGAGCGGGATCATTGGCGGGGTCGAATTGATTCAGGAAGGGTGTCGTCGAGGCAAAGAATAGCGTGCCATGCACCCGGTAGAGCTTACTGCCGTCGGTTTCCAGATGACTGTCCGCGTAAAGCTGCCGAGCCTGCTGCCAGGCAAAGTTGAGTGCCGCGATGATGATCCCGCACAACACGGCGGTGGCCAGATCAGTGAACACAGTAATCACCGTCACGGCAATGATCACCAACACGTCGTTCAATGGCACTTTGTTCAATACCCGAAGCGAGGCCCAGGCGAACGTTTGCTGTGACACCACAAACATCACCCCGACCAGCGCCGCCAGCGGGATGCGCTCGATCAGCGGGGAAAGAAACAGAATGAACAACAGAATCATCACTCCAGCCACCACCCCGGACAGCCGTCCGCGCCCACCGGAGCTGAGGTTGATCACGGTCTGGCCGATCATCGCGCAACCGCCCATGCCGCCGAATACGCCAGACACCACGTTGGCCGCGCCCAGTGCCACGCACTCGCGATCCGGGAAGCCACGGCTCTCAGTGATTTCGTCGGTCAGATTCAAGGTCAGCAAGGTCTCCAGCAGGCCGACCAGCGCCATCAAAATAGCGTAGGGCGCGATGATGCGCAGGGTTTCCAGACTCCAGGAGATGTCCGGCAATGCAAAGGTCGGCAAGCCACCAGCAATGTGCGCCATGTCGCCCAATGTGCGGGTCGGCAAGCCCAGCAGATACACCGCCAGCCCCACGCCCAGAATCGCCACCAGTGCCGGCGGTACAGTACGCGTCAGGCGCGGCAGCAGGTAAACAATGGCCATGGTGACAGCCACCAGCCCCGTCATCATGTACAGGGGCGTGCCGCTGAGCCAGGTGTCACCGCTTTTGAAGTGTTCCAACTGCGCCAGCGCAATGATGATCGCCAGGCCGTTGACGAAACCGAGCATCACTGGGTGCGGGACCATGCGCACCAGTTTGCCCAGCTTGAGCAAGCCGAACGCCAACATGATCAACCCACCGAGCAGCACGGTCGCCAGCAAGTACTGCACGCCGTGTTGCACCACCAGCGCGACGATCACCACGGCCATCGAACCGGCAGCACCGGACACCATGCCAGGCCGTCCGCCGAACAGCGCGGTCAGGGTGCAAATGATGAACGCCCCGTAAAGCCCCATCAACGGATTGAGGTGGGCCACCAGCGCGAAGGCGATGCATTCGGGCAGCAGGGCAAAAGAAGTCGTGAGCCCGGCCAGGACATCGGCGCGTAGGCGTTTTGGTTTCATGAGGGGATCGCACGCTGGGAGTGACAAGAAGAAAGTGCGCGGATGTTACGGAATTGGCGGCGGCCCGGCCAGTTATTGGGTCGCTGAAAACGCCATCGCGGGCAAGCCCGCTCCCACAGGAATCAGTGTCGTACACAATATCTGTGTCCTGTACAGATCCCCTGTGGGAGCGTGGCCTGCCCGCGATGAACGATGACGCGGTCTATAGCGAACTCAAACCATCTCGTCCCGAATCCACTCAATCACCGACACCCGCTTCGGCACCCAACCGAGCAACTCGCGCGCCTTTTTCCCGCGCACCCGACTGTTGGAACCCAAACCATAGTTGGCCATTTCATACCCCCACTCGGCTTCGGCATATTTCAGCGGCCAGTCTTGTGGAGCGCCCAGTTCCAGCGCCTGAGCAATGGCAGTAGTCATGTCGATGAACGACGCTTCTGCGCTTTCGACGAAGTAGAACGTGCCCGGTACGTTTTTGCTCAGCGCCAACAGGTACAGGGACACCACGTCTTCGATGTGCACGTTGGACCAGATGTTCTGCCCCGGGCCGACGTGCCGGACCACGCCACTTTTACGCGCCTGTTTGAGCAAGCGTGGCAGCTGCACGCTGTCACGGTTGACGCCCAGGCTGTGGCCGTAGATCAGGGTGTTGCAGATCACGGCCGAGTTCACGCCATCCTTCGCTGCAGCGAGAATCAAGTTGTCGATGGCCACGCGAGCGGCCTTGTCGACAGTCGGTTCCGGCAGCTTGTCTTCGAAGTAGATAACGTCGCTGGATTTTCCGCCGGACGCATCGCCGACGATGCTCGAACCGCTGGTGTGCAAGAACACTTTGTTGGAACCGCGCAACGCGTCGAGCAAGGCTTGCACCGCACCGCGATGGTCGCTGCTGGCGGCGTTGATCACCGCATCGGCAGCGCGAGCCTGTTCGGCTAGCAGTGTGCTGTCATCCAACGTACCCATCACCGGGGTGATACCCAGTGCGCTCAATTCATTGGCTTGTTCTTCGCTGCGCACCAGGCCGGTGACCTTGTGGCCCGCCCGGATCAGGCCGGTGGCAATGGAGCCGCCGATAAAGCCGGCGGCGCCGGTGACGAATACGTTCATGGAAGAACTCCTTGGCTGAGTAAGTGATGCAACGAGTATCGAGGAGTGATCACTGACGAAAAATCCCCTCTGACCCAATTCACTCTTGCGCAGGGATCACGAATCAGCCCTTGAAATCTGAATTCGCATAAGCTGCCAGCTTGCCCTGAATGAAGTCCAGAAAGCACTGGATCCGCAGGGCCAGCTGCGAGTTACGGTAGTACACCGCGTTGATCGGCTGGCGATAACCGCTGTTGAAGTCCGCCAGCAGCACCTGCAATCGCC
>NZ_JBFUKU010000036.1:0-30606 GCF_056400685.1 Pseudomonas sp. P5_A12
CCTGGGATCTGATCCTGGGATCTGATCTTCAAACCCGAGAATATGGAAAAGCTGCAAAAATGCGGCGTAGCCATCCTGGACAACGGCCCAGAACTCTTGCCCGCCGCCCTGAACTACCTGGGCCTGGCGCCTCACAGTAAAAACCCGGAAGACTATAAAAAGGCCGAAGCGCTGCTGCTAAAAGTCCGGCCCTATGTCAGCTATTTCCATTCGTCCAAGTACACCAGCGACCTGGCCAACGGCGACATCTGCGTGGCGGTCGGTTTCTCCGGCGACATCCTGCAAGCCGAAAACCGCGCCAAGGAAGCCAATAACGGCATCGATATCGGCTACGCCATTCCCAAGGAAGGCGCCGCCATCTGGTTCGATATGGTCGCCATGCCCGCCGACGCGCCGGACGAAAAGGCCGGCTACGCCTTCATGAACTACTTGCTGCGCCCGGACGTCATGGCCAGCGTCAGCAACCATGTGCACTACGCCAACGGTAACGAACAGGCCGACAGCCTGATCGACCCGACGATCAAGAACGACACCAAGGTTTATCCGAGCCCCGAGATGATGGGCAAGCTGTTCGCGCTGGAGGCAATGCCGCTGAATATTGACCGGGTCCGTACGCGGGTGTGGAACAAGATTCGGACCGGTAGCTGACGTGATTGCCTGAGAGATATGGCGCCGGTAAGGGCCTCATCGCGAGCAATCCCGCTCCCACAGGGTGCAGATCCGGGGTGGGAGCGGCGGTGCGACGATTCGACTTGCCCGCGATGAACGATAACGCGATCTTCACTCTTCGGGGCGAACCGTGGCCACGTCCTTGGCATTGACCCTCACCGTCTTGCCTGAAATATCCTCGAACTCGTAGAAGCCGTCCTTGCTCTTGAAATCCGGCATGTCCGTGGTCAAATACTGGGTGCCGTTTTGCAGTGTTACGACCGTTGGCGTCGAGCAGCCGGTCAAGGCTAACAAGGCTGCCGTGGCCAGCGGCAAACCCAGGGTTTTGATGTTCATATCCACCTCTCACAGTGTAGAAAAGTACCTCAATGCCGGTTGGTATCATCGATCAGCATAGCGTTCGATGCCCGCCCTAAAATGACCGAGTATCGCCGCCGCTTATCCTTTTCCGTTTGCATCGCACTGCGGGTAACTGTTATCTGTACGCATAACCAGTACTCGCTTGCCATGGCGCTTTTCCCTGTGACTGCAAATCCCCTCGACGATCCGTTCTATTACCTGAACAACTTCATGCAAGTGCTTGACTGGCTTGAACATCGATATGCCGATCTATTAAGTGTAGAAGAACAAGCCTTCATCCGTGATTTCTCCCGTCTACCCAAGGAGTCGCGGGCGCTGCTGGTCAGAATGGTGATGCGCAAGGGTGTGCATTTCAGGGCCGGCAAACTGAATTACGTCGAGATCGGCAACATCGCCAGCGCAGCCGAGCCGCTGCTGGCGGCAGGCTGGATCGATGAAGTATCGCCCTTGCACATCGAGGAACTGTTCGATGTGCTGCTCAAGGCCGAGATTGTCCACTGCTTTGGCGCTGTCATTGATCAGCCAAAGGGTAAAAAGAGCGATTGGCTGCCCCTGCTAAGCGAACAGTTTCCCGACGCACAACGTTTTGCCCAATGGTGCCCGRCACTGAATGACCGGCTGTTCACCCTGACCGTCATGGACCTGTGTGACCGGTTTCGGCTGATGTTCTTCGGCAACCTGTATCAGGACTGGTCGGAGTTTGTACTGGCCGACCTCGGCATTTTTACCTATGAAAAAGTTGAGTTCAGCGCCGAATCCCGGGGCTTGCGCAACCGTGAGGACGTGGACGCCTGCCTGTTCCTGTACCAATGCCAGCAGCATTTCGAGGCAGGCGAACCGCTGGCGTCCATCGTCGAGCAAATCAATGGGCTGACACTCGGCAATCCGTGGCTGCAACGTCGTCGCGGCAAGTTTCTGTTTCAGATCGGTCAGCACTGCGAGCGTATTGCCGACTTCGCCAGCGCGCTGACGATTTATCGCGACTGTGCCTACCCCGGCGCACGCATGCGGCTGATTCGGGTCCTGGAGCGCTGTGGCGACTATCAGCTCGCCCTGGACTTGGCCGTCCATGCCCAGCAATTGCCGGAAAGCGCCGCCGAGCATCAGCATTTGCTGCGCGTGCTGCCCAGACTTCGGCGCAAACTCGGCGGTCCGGCACTGAAGCGGCYAGCTCCCCGGGCGATGCAACGTCTTGATCTTCATTTGCCCAGAACCGATCTGTCGCTGTCGGTGGAATATTACGTGCAGGCACACCTGGCGGAAGAACAGGCACCGGTGCATTACGTGGAGAACAGCCTGATCAACTCGCTGTTCGGGTTGTTGTGCTGGCCAGCCATTTTCGCGCCGCTGCCGGGGGCGTTTTTTCACCCGTTCCAGCGTGGACCGGTCGATCTGTTGCATGAAGACTTTTGCACGCGCCGTGCCGAACTGTTCGAAGAGTGCCTGGCCGAACTCGATGACGGTCGTTACCGGCAGACGATTCGTGAGCGTTATGCCGGCAAGTGGGGCGTGCAGTCTCCCTTCGTGTTTTGGGGCGTACTGAGCGAAACGTTGCTGGATCAGGCGCTCGATTGCCTGCCGGCGGAACACCTCAAGCACTGGTTCAACCGCCTGTTGCTGGACATCAAGGCCAACCGCGCCGGCATGCCGGACCTGATCCAGTTCTGGCCGCAGCACAAGACCTACCGCATGATCGAAGTCAAAGGCCCCGGCGACCGGCTACAAGACAACCAGGTGCGTTGGCTGGAGTTCTGTCATGAGCATCAGATGCCCATTGCCGTCTGTTACGTGCAATGGGTGGAGCAGGACGCTTGAGCTACAGCATTGCGGTACGGGCACTGTGTGAATTCACTGCCAAGGTCGGCGACCTGGACCTGCGTTTCACACCGTCACCGACCGCGCTGGAAGGCATCGTCGGTCACCGCACGGTCGCGTCCCGGCGCAGCGACGGTTATCAAAGTGAAGTCGCCCTTGAAGGCGTGTACAAAACCTTGAACGTGAGGGGCAGGGCGGATGGCTATGATCCCGGGCAAAACTGCCTGGAGGAAGTCAAAACCTATCGCGGTGACTTGAGCAAACAACCGTCCAACCACCGACAGCTGCATTGGGCACAGGCGAAGATCTATGGCTGGTTGATGTGTTGCAAACTGGAGCTGGCGCAGATCAACCTGGCGCTGGTGTATTTCGACATCGTCAGCGAAAAGGAAACCTGTCTGGTCGAGGCGTTCAGCGCTGAGCAACTGCAACCGTTCTTCGAACAGCATTGCGCGTTGTTTCTGCACTGGGCCGAGCAGGAAATGGCCCATCGTGAGGCACGCAATCAAGAGGCGCAGCAATTGGTCTTTCCCCATGCCGGGTTTCGTCCGGGGCAACGGCATCTGGCCGAATCCGTGTTCAAAGCCGTCAGCACCGGGCGCTGCCTGATGGCGCAGGCGCCGACCGGCATCGGCAAGACCGTGGGCACGCTGTTCCCGATGCTCAAGGCCCTGGCGCCGCAAAAACTGGACAAGGTGTTTTTTCTCACCGCCAAAACGCCGGGACGAAAGCTCGCGCTGGACGCTGCACAGGTGATCCTGCAAAGCGCCGATGCGCCACCACTTCGGGTGTTGGAGATGATCGCCCGGGACAAGGCCTGCGAGCACCCGGACAAAGCCTGCCACGGCGAATCCTGCCCTTTGGCACGGGGTTTCTATGATCGGTTGCCCGCCGCTCGTCAGGCCGCCAGCGAGCTGAGTCTGCTGAATCAGAGCGCTTTGCGCGAGGTGGCACTGGCGCATGAGGTGTGCCCCTATTACCTGAGCCAGGAAATGGCCCGTTGGGCAGACGTGGTGGTCGCTGACTATAACTATTACTTCGATTTCAGTGCGCTGCTGTTCGGGCTCGCCCAAGCCAATAACTGGGCGGTCGCGGTACTCGTCGATGAGGCCCACAACCTGGTGGAACGCGGCCGGCAGATGTACAGCGCCAGTCTCGATCAGTCGACCCTTAACGGCGTACGCAAAACCGCGCCTGAGCCGCTGAAAAAATCCTTGCAGCGAGTCAATCGGGAATGGAACGCCCTGCATAACCCGCAGTCCGGCGCGTATCAGGCGTACGACAGGCCACCGGAAAAACTCCTTCAAGCCTTGTTTTCGTGCAGCGCGAGTATCGGTGATTACCTCAACGATCACCCGCAAGGCCTGGACAGCTCGCTGCAAAGTTTCTACTTCGAGATGCTGCAATTCTGTCGGGTGGCCGAACTCTTCGATGAACAGTTCCTGTTCGACATCAGCAAACGCGACCTCGACCGCCCGCGCCAACTGTCACAGCTGTGCCTGCGCAACGTGGTACCAGCCGGTTTCATCCGCCCGCGCCTGACTGCCGCACGCAGCACCGTGCTGTTTTCGGCGACGCTGAGCCCGCGGCATTACTACGCCGATCTGCTGGGCACCCCGGCGAATACGGTGTGGATTGATGTCGAGTCGCCGTTTCATGCTGATCAGCTACAAGTCCACATCGTCAGCCAGATCTCGACCCGCTTCGTCCACCGGCAGGCGTCGCTTGAGCCGATTGTCGAACTGATCGCCCGGCAATTTGGCGAACGCCCCGGTAACTACCTGGCATTTTTCAGCAGTTTCGATTATTTGCAGCAAGTGGCGCAGTTGCTGGCTGAGCGTCACCCGCACATCACGCTGTGGTCGCAGTCCCGGGGAATGGGGGAAGCGCAACGTCAGGACTTTCTCGACCAGTTCACCGCACACAGCCAAGGCGTCGGCTTTGCGGTGTTGGGCGGCGCGTTTGGGGAAGGCATCGATTTGCCGGGCGCACGGTTGATTGGCGCGTTCATCGCCACATTGGGTCTTGCGCAACTCAACCCGGTCAACGAACAGTTGAAACACCGCATGGCCGCCATTTTCGGTGCCGGTTATGACTACACCTACCTGTTTCCAGGGGTGCAAAAAGTGGTGCAGGCCGCCGGGCGCGTGATCCGTACCCAGCAGGATCAGGGGGTGGTGATGCTCATCGATGACCGGTTTGGCGACAGCAAGGTTAAACAGTTATTGCCCCGTTGGTGGTCGGTTGAACCAGCGCATTTTCGCGTTATTGAGTAGGTTTTTTTACTTTATAAAACAGTGACATATCTTGAAAGACACGCCCATTTGAACAAACAGCGAATCACCGCTTTATTCAAAGGGCAGGCAATCACTTTCAAGCCAATCTTTGATAAGGAAATCAGGGTATGTCAGTTGCACCCAATTACGCTTACACCCCGGAGCAGGTCACTGCCGCATTCAATGAAATCAAAGCGACGTTGTTCCGCGGCATCACTGCCCAGGCAATCCCCAAAATACTGATCGTTGCCGGGCTGCAAGGCTCAGGTAAAACCTATCTACTGGAAAACAGCCTTCTACCTTCCGGGCGTTATCAGAGTTTTGTCCGTCTTTACTTGCCCGAATACCGTCAAAAACACCCCCAGTACGCCGAAATGATCAAGCTCGGCGTACTGCATGCCTATGAGCACACGGAAGCCTTTGTCCGCGAGGTCAGCACCAAGATCTTCACCGAAGCCTTCACCCTCAAATACAACATCATCATGGAGTGTGCGTTCGACAGCCTCGATTTCGCCGCCTTTCCACCCTTGGCAACCGCTGCCGGTTATCAGTTCGAGACGCATATCGTCGGCTGCAATCAAGCGTTCGCTCACGTGTCGAGCATCAAAAGAGCCCTCAGCAGCCTGAAAAAACAGGAACTCGAACGGTTTGTCACCTCATCGGCGCTGGATGCCAGCATGAGTCACGCGCAGGCGATCATCCTGGCCTTTGAAACCGCCTCGAAAGCGGTCAGCGGCTCACAGATCACGGTCTATGAACGCGGGCTCGGCGGGTTGAAAGAGCGGGTTTCGCGCTTCCAGAAGACGTATACAAAAGACGCGACCGAGGTAACCCCTCCAACGGCACCGACCGCCGGCAGCACCTATGCTTGCATCATCAATAACCACGTTTACACCCTGAGGGAGCGCGACGAGATGGTAAAGACATGCCATTTGGCGCTACTCAAAACCCAGGCACACGCCACGTTGGTGCCTGATTTCGTCTACAACGACCTGCATGCCTACATCGCCAAATACGTGTACCGATAAACAAGCGTTTTACGGCTTTTCAAACTCACGGTTTACCGCATACTCCATCAAAACGATAGTCGCGGGTGTAATCGATGAGTGATGTGCCGTCCAAAAGCAATTCCATCGAGGAGATGCGCTTTCGCCTGCTGATTGATGCTGTGGTGGATTATGCGATCTACATGATCGATCCCGACGGCATCATCACCAGCTGGAACGCTGGCGCCCGCCGTTTCAAAGGCTACGAGGAAGCGGAGATTCTCGGTCAGCACTTTTCGCAGTTCTATACCGAGGAGGATCGACGTGCCGGTTTGCCCCAGCGCGCGTTGGACACGGCGATCAATGAAGGACGTTTCGAAGGCGAAGGCTGGCGGGTGCGCAAGGACGGCACGCATTTCTGGTCGCATGTGGTGATCGACCCGATTCTCGACCCAACCGGCAAGTTGCTGGGGTTTGCCAAGATCACCCGCGACCTCACCGACCGCAAAATGGCCGAGGAAACCCTCAAGCAAAGTGAACAGCAGTTTCGCCTGTTGGTTCAAAGCGTCACCGACTACGCCATTTATATGCTTGCCCCGGATGGACGCCTGACCAACTGGAATCAGGGCGCCCAGCGCATCAAGGGGTATCGACCCGAAGAAGTCATCGGCCAGCACTTCTCCATGTTTTATACCCCGGAGGACCGCGAAGCCGGCGAACCACAACGGGCGTTGGAGACCGCCACACGGGAAGGGCGATTTGAAAACAAGGCGTGGCGCGTGCGCAAGGACGGTACACGGTTTTTTGCTCACGTCGTGGTAGACCCGATCTGGGGCGAAACCGGCACGTTGCTGGGATTTGCCAAGATTACCCGTGATATCACCGAGGCGACCCTGGCGCAGCAAGACCTTGAGCGAACTCGCGAGGCGTTGTTCCAGGCGCAGAAAATGCAGGCTATCGGCCAACTCAGCGGCGGGATCGCCCACGACTTCAACAATTTGTTGACGGTGATCCTCGGCAACCTGGAAATCGTGCGCAAACGGATAGGGGAAGATCCGAAGCTGACCCGTTTGGTCGACAATGCCCGTCAAGGCGCCTTGCGTGGAGTGTCTCTGACTCAGCGCATGCTCGCCTTTGCCAGACGCCAGGAGCTCAAATTCGAATCCGTGGATATTCCCGTGCTGATTGAAGGTATCAGTGGTTTGTTACGCAGCTCCCTCGGGCCTTCTGTGGTCCTGGAAACGCATTTTTCAGCAGAACTTGAGCCGGTCATGGCTGACGTCAACCAGCTCGAACTGGCCGTTTTGAACCTCGTCACCAATGCCCGGGATGCAATGCCCGATGGCGGTGAAATCGTCATCACCGCCAGGAAAGCGGAGCCTGGCGATCAAAAAGCGTTATCCCTGAAGGAAGGCTCTTATGTTTGCCTGAGCGTTACCGATACGGGCGAAGGGATGAATGAGGAAACGCTCGGGTCGGCGATGGACCCGTTTTTCACCACCAAAGGGGTGGGGAAAGGCACCGGCCTGGGGCTGTCGATGGTGCATGGTTTCATTGAGCAATTGGGTGGACGGTTCGTACTCAAGAGCCGCCAGGGCAAAGGCACCAGCGCTGAACTGTGGATCCCGGTCGCCACTCCTGAGTCAGATATCAGGCCCGTCATCGAAGAAGAACAATCAACGCCAGTGRCACAGTTGTGTGTACTTGTGGTGGACGACGACAGCCTGGTGTTAACCAGTACCGGGTTGTTGCTGGAGGATCTGGGTCACCGGGTAATCCCGGCGATATCCGGTGCGAAAGCGCTTGAACTGTTCGAGAGCGAGCAGCACATCGACCTGGTGATCACCGACATGGCCATGCCGCACATGAATGGCGCGCAATTGGCACAGGCCATCCGGCTGAAGAAGCCCAACCTGCCGATCATTCTTGCCACCGGTTACGCAGAACGCCTGGAAGGTTTCGCCACCATGCTCCCGCGCTTGTCCAAACCCTATACCCAGCTCAATCTGGTGGAGGTCATTGCCCAGGCCATGAAGTGATGCGAGTGAATGTTTGCGAGCCTGAACTACAAAAAGCCCGGCAAACGCCGGGCCCTTCGTTGTGTAACTGTTCAGGATCAGGCAGCGAGATTACCGTCGCTCAGTTCTTTTTTGTACTGAGCCTTCAACGTTTCCATCTGCGCGCCCAATTCTTCGAGAGTCGCTTTGCCCAGCAGCTTTTTCGCCTGAGGGAACATCTCCGTTTCTTCCTCCTCGATGTGGTGCTCCAACAGTTCCTTGACCACTTTGACTCGGCCTGCAAACTCGGGGGTGGAAGGGTCGGTGACTTTCAGGTCTGGCAACACCAGTGAGTCTACGGTGCGGTGCTCTTCCTTGGCTTCGTAATACATCACGTCCTGCTCCTTGCCACCGGCCTTTTTGTAAGCCGGATACAGGACTTCTTCCTCAAGTCGTGTATGAATGCTGATTTCCATTTCAAGCTTGGCCAGCAACTCTGTGCGTTTTTTAACACCGCGTTCAGTGGATTCGCTCAATTGGCTCAGGATGTCTTTTACACGTACGTGGTCAGCTTTCAACAGATCGATGGCATTCATGGTCAAGTCTCTCAAGTCATCACAGGGGGTGAGCGCGAACGGTCTCAATGGCCGATAGTCGCTTGAGTGGATTGAGCAGGAGTCGTGCCGTCTTTTGGCTGGATCAGTTATCAATACGAATCAAGCAGTTAAACAGATTGATGGCTAACTGCGCTCATGCAGGCTGCATGAGTCTGGCAGTTGTCTCATGCAGTTCGCGGTGCAGTGCGAGCAACTCTGAAACATTGTCAACTTGTAGTCAAAAAGAAGCCCGGCAATCACCGGGCTACTTTTTTCACGCTCACGCTCGATGTTCAAGCTGGTGGCGCAAATGATGTGAGGGGCTGACGGACAGTGGAATCGGCGGAAAATCCTCGTTGAGCAATGCAGATGCTCTATCGCTTCCTGAAATTTCAAATCAGCTTTGCGGCGCAGCGCTTGATAACGATCAAACAGCTCCACATCCAGATTGCCGCCATCGAGCATCTCGAAAGCACATCGGCTCAGGCCCTGGGCTTCTTCGAACATTTGACGGTTACGTTCCAGGGCGAGTGCCCGGCAGGCTTTGATTTGATCAGGGGGGGAATATTGCATCATGACCAGCACCTTTGTTTTCGGGGTCCCTTTGAATAGACGTCGTTGCCACAGTGGAACCGAACCTGTCGGACCCCGCGATGCACAAACAAAGCGGGGCTAAAGATGTGACTGCCGGGTGAAATGGGGAATTCAATTTTTTTTCAAACGTTCGTAACGGGCGAGAGTGGGTTGAGTGGTGATCCCGTGAATCAGAATGCTCAACGCAACCACCGACAACGTCAGGTCGGTACACAGCGTCGCCACAGATTGACCGAGCCCGTGGTTCAAGGCGTAGAACAGGTAATAAAGACTGYCGATTCCCCGAATGCCGAACCAGCCAATCAATACGCGCTGATGCCAGTCCAGCAAGCGACCCCACGGCATGACGGCCACACTCAGCGGCCGGATCAGGCAAAACAGCACACCGCCGATGGGCAGGGCACGCCAATCCCAGTGGGCGATCAGCACCACGCCCAGCAGCGTCACCAGAAACACCTCCATGGCCCGCTCCACGAGGCCGCCGAAGGCGAGCATGTCACTCATCATGATGCCCGCCGCGACTTGGCCGTCCTCCAGATGGTCGGTGTTGCCACGCACGGCATGTTGTGGCTCGACGTTCTGATGACCCACCACTGGCTGAACAAGGTGTTCGGCAGGCTCCAGCGATTCGCCTGCGGTCTTGACCTCGGCCTGCCGCAAGCCGAGGCCAGCGGCGAAAACCGAGAGAAATCCATAGGCATGAATGAATTCGGCCCCGACATAGGCGAGGGCGATCAAGGCAAGGGCGAGGTAATCATTCGGGGACAGCGTGCTGTCATCGTTATGGATACGCAGCGTCAACGTCACRCGCCCGATGCCGCGTCCCATCCAGTAACCCGTCAGCAAACCGGCGGGAACGGCCCAGAGCAGACTTTTAAGCACCCAGTCGCCGACCCAGCCGGGATCGCCGTCGTGTTGCAACAAGAGTAAGCCGAGAATCACGAAGGGAAACGCGATGCCATCGTTGAGCCCGGCCTCGCCTGACAGACYGAAACGCACACTGTCGTCGTCCCGCGCATCATTGACTTGCACCAGGGCCGCCAACACCGGGTCGGTGGGCGCGAGAATCGAGCCGATCAAGACAGAGGCGCCCCACGACACGCCGAAGCCGTAGTGCAACAGCAAACAAACGCCGCCAATGGTCAAGACCATGACCGGCCCGGCCAGTCCGAAGGCGATACGCCACCTCTTGTCCTTGAGCGGCAAACGTAATTTCAGCCCGCAGACAAACAACGAAAAGAGCACCGCGACTTCCGTCAGGTGCTCCATCCAGTCAGCGGCGTCGTTGGTGTTCAGCTTCAACAAGCCCAGTGCGCCCGGCCCAATGGCAGCGCCCAGCACCAGGCACACCGCCGATGTGGTTACCGGCATCCAGCGCAGATATGACGATGTCAGCGCCAGCGTCAGCAGCACGGCACCCAGCACCGCCACCCAAAGAATGAAGCTCATGTCTTGACCCGCCGGGCAGGTGTGCGATGCAGGGGCTGATGCGAGGACTCTGGCAATCAAGCGACCGTCGCGTATTCAGGCGACAGGACGTTGAGCCACCCTGGAATCATCTACACCAGAATAGTCACCAACAGATCGATTGAGTGCCGAAAGCGTCAGCAGGTTCAATCCGGTGGTCAGGGCGATCTTGCCCTTCAACCGGCCAGAATCTTTACAAAGTTGCTCGCCACATTTGGCGATGGGTCACACACAAATCCCCATGTGGGAGCGAGCCTGCTCGGGAAGGCTGCGTATCAGCCAACATCAATGTCGACTGGGACACCGCTTTCGCGAGCAGGCTCGCTCCCACAAGGGTTCTGCAGAGGGATAGAGGGCAGATCAGGCCTTGCGATTACTCAAGCTGCGCTCCATCCGCGCAATGCCTTCTTCAAGCAACGCACGTGGGCAGCCGAAATTCAGGCGCACGAATTGCCCGGTGTCATCGCCGAAATCCAGGCCCGGGCTCAATCCGACCTTGGCTTCTTCCAGGAAGAACTGCTGCGGGTTGTCCAGCCCCAGCGCCGAGCAATCGAGCCATGCCAGGTAGGTGCTTTGCGGGACGTTCATGGTAACGCCCGGCAGGCGAGTGCGGACGGCGTCGACCAGGTAATCGCGGTTGCTTTGCAGGTAGGCGCTCAGTTCCGCCAGCCATGGCCCGGCTTCGCTGTAGGCGACGCGGGTAGCTAGCAGGCCCAGTGGGTTGACGCTGTCGACCATGCCGCACCGGGCGTGGTTGACCTTCTCGCGCAAGGCGCGGTCCTGAATGATCATGAACGAGGTTTTCAGGCCGGCGATGTTGTAGGCCTTGCTCGCCGACATCAGCGTGATCGTGTGCCGGGCGATTTCCGGGCTGAGCGTTGCCATCGGAATATGCTTGCGCCCGTCGAAGCACAATTCGGCGTGGATCTCATCCGAGATAATCCAGGCGCCCTGTTCCAGGCAGATGTCGGCAATCGCTTGCAGTTCTTCTCGCGGGAAGGCTTTGCCCAGCGGGTTGTGCGGATTGCTCAGCAACAGCGCTCCGCCACCTTGCAGCGACTGGCTGAGGCTGGCGAGCGGTGTGGTGTAGGTGCCGTCAGCCTGCTCATCGAAATTCAGCTCGACCTTGTTCAGGCCCCAATGGCCGGGCGCGTGGCGCAGTGGTGGATAGTTGGGCACCTGCACCACGACATTCTGTTGCGGCTGGACCAGCGCCTTCAGCGCCATGTTGAAGCCCGACTCGACCCCTGGCAGAAAAATCAGCTCTTGCGGCTCGATGCGCCAGGCGTATTTGTTCCAGAGGTCGGCCACGATAGCGTTGCGCAAGTCATCCGGGGCCACGCTGTAGCCGACCATCGGGTGTTCCAGGCGCTTTTGCAGGGCCTGGATGATCATCGGCGGCGCAGCAAAATCCATGTCGGCCACCCACATCGGCAGCACGTCGGCCGGGTAGCGGCTCCATTTGGTGCTACCGGTGTTATGGCGGTCGAACACCTGATCAAAATCGAAAGTCATGCGCGGTCTCGTTACAGCGGGTGGGAGATGCCGGCCATGATAATCGCCAATCCCTGTGGGAGCGAGCCTGCTGGCGATGGCTGCCCCTGTAGGAGCTGGCTTGCCAGCGAAAGCGGTTTGACATTCAACATCTATGTTGATTGACATTCCGTCTTCGCTGGCAAGCCAGCTCCTYCAATGACCGTGCCGATTGATGCAGATACGTGCAAACGTCCGACGGTCGGTTTTCACACGGGGCACGCCTGCGTTGACTAGAGTTTCAAGTGTCGGCAGCCCGTCTGCCGCCACCGTGATTGCATAGAAAGTCCGGCCAAGCCCCGGATTTCCACCTGATCAGGAGTGCACGATGGACCTCAGCCGTCGTCAGTTCTTCAAGGTCGCTGGTATCGGCCTTGCAGGCTCGAGCCTGGGCGCGTTGGGCATGGCCCCCACGCTGGCCTTCGCCGAGCAGGTGCGCCACTTCAAGCTTGCCGCCACCCATGAAACCCGCAACACCTGCCCGTATTGCTCGGTCGGTTGCGGCTTGATCATGTACAGCCTGGGCGATACAGCCAAGAATGTCGCGCAAAACATCATCCATATCGAAGGTGACGCCGACCACCCGGTCAACCGTGGCACCCTTTGCCCCAAAGGCGCGGGCCTGCTGGATTTCATTCACAGCCCCGATCGCCTGCAATACCCGCAGGTGCGCAAGCCCGGCAGTAGCGAGTGGACGCGCATCTCCTGGGATGAAGCGATGGATCGCGTTGCCGACTTGATGAAGGCCGACCGCGACGCCAACTTCATCGAGAAGAACGCCCAGGGCCAAACGGTGAACCGCTGGCTGACCACCGGGTTCCTAGCGGCATCGGCGGCCTCCAACGAAGCGGGCTACATCACCCACAAGGTCATTCGCAGTCTCGGCATGTTGGGGTTTGATAACCAGGCGCGTGTCTGACACGGCCCGACGGTGGCAAGTCTTGCCCCGACGTACGGCCGTGGTGCCATGACCAATACCTGGACCGATATCGCCAACGCGAATCTGGTTCTGGTGATGGGCGGCAACGCAGCAGAAGCGCACCCCTGCGGTTTCAAATGGGTGACGGAAGCCAAGGCGCACAACAACGCGCGACTGATCGTGGTCGACCCGCGATTTACCCGCACCGCCTCGGTGGCTGACTATTACGCGCCGATACGCACCGGCACTGACATCGCATTCATGGGCGGGCTGATCAATTACTTGCTGACCAAGGACAAAATCCAGCACGAGTACGTGCACAACTACACCGACGTGTCGTTCATCGTCAAAGCCGGGTATGGCTTCGAGGACGGGATTTTCAGCGGTTATGACGCTGCCAAGCGCAGCTACACCGATAAGTCCGGCTGGGGTTATGAGCTCGGTGAAGACGGCTTTGTCAAAGTCGACCCGACCCTGCAGGATCCACGGTGCGTCTTTCAATTGATGAAGCAGCATTACAGCCGCTACAACATTGACCTGGCGAGCCAGATTTGCGGCATGCCCGTCGATGCCATGCAAAAAATCTGGGATGAGATCGCCACGTGCTCGGTACCGGGCAAGACCATGACCATCCTGTATGCGTTGGGCTGGACTCAGCACTCGATCGGCGCGCAGATCATCCGTAGCGCGGCGATGGTGCAATTGCTGCTGGGCAACGTCGGTATGCCGGGAGGCGGCGTGAATGCCTTGCGCGGTCACTCCAATATCCAGGGTCTGACTGACCTCGGGTTGCTGTCCAACTCGTTGCCCGGTTACCTCTCATTGCCGGGCGACGCCGAGCAGGACTACGCCGCGTACATCACCAAACGCACGCAAAAACCGTTGCGCCCCGGGCAGTTGTCCTACTGGCAGAACTACGGCAAATTTCACGTCAGCCTGATGAAAGCCTGGTATGGCGCCAATGCCACCGTCGAGAACAACTGGGCGTATGACTACCTGCCGAAGCTGGATATCCCCCAGTACGACATCCTCAAGGTGTTCGACCTGATGGGCCAGGGCAAGGTCAACGGCTACATGTGCCAGGGCTTCAATCCCATCGCGGCGTTGCCCGACAAGAACCGGGTGATGGTGGCRCTGGCCAAACTCAAATGGCTGGTGGTGATGGACCCGCTGGCCACCGAAACTTCAGAGTTCTGGCGCAATTTCGGCCCGTACAACGATGTGAAAAGCGCCGATATTCAGACCGAAGTGATTCGCCTGCCCACCACCTGTTTTGCCGAGGAAGACGGCTCGCTGGTCAACAGCAGCCGCTGGCTGCAATGGCACTGGAAAGGCGCCGACGGCCCGGGTGAAGCGCACACCGACATTCGGATCATGGCTGAGCTGTTTCTGCGTTTGCGTCAGCGCTATCAGGCGCAGGGTGGCGCTTATCCCGATCCGCTCCTCAAACTGTCGTGGCCGTACAAGATCGCCCATGAACCCTCGCCGGAAGAGCTGGCCAAGGAAATCAACGGCTACGCCACCACGGACTTCACCGACGCCACGGGCGCGCCGATCAAGGGCAATGCGCAACTGGCCGCGTTCAGTCAGCTCAAGGATGACGGCAGCACCGCATCCGGCTGCTGGATTTTCTGCGGCAGCTGGACCGAGACCGGTAACCAGATGGCCCGTCGCGACAACAGCGATCCGTGGGGCATGCACCAACAACTGGGTTGGGCCTGGGCCTGGCCGGCGAACCGACGGATTCTCTACAACCGCGCGTCTGCCGACCTGAAAGGTAACCCGTGGGATCCGAAAAAACGCCTGGTGTGGTGGAACGGCAAGGTCTGGGGCGGCACTGATGTGCCCGACTACAAGGTCGACGTGCCGCCGGAAGCGGGGATGAATCCGTTCATCATGAATCCCGAAGGCGTGGCGCGGTTCTTCGCCGTCGACAAGATGAACGAAGGCCCGTTCCCCGAACATTACGAGCCATTCGAGACGCCTATCGGCATCAATCCGCTGCACCCGAACAACAAAAAAGCCACCAGCAACCCGGCGGCGCGAATCTTTGATTCGGTGTGGGATTCCCTCGGCGTGGCCAAGGATTACCCGTACGCGGGCACCAGCTACCGCTTGACCGAGCATTTCCACTTCTGGACCAAGCACTGCAAGCTCAACGCGATCACTCAACCGCAGCAGTTCGTCGAAATCGGCGAGGTGCTGGCGAAGGAGAAAGGCATCGTCGCTGGCGATCGCGTGCGTGTCAGCTGCAAGCGTGGGCACATTGAAGCGGTGGCGGTGGTGACCAAGCGGATTCGTCCGTTGCAGGTCAACAATCAGGTGGTGCACCAGATCGGTATCCCGTTGCACTGGGGGTTTACCGGACTCACGCGCCACGGTTACCTGACCAACACCCTGGTGCCGTTCCTCGGCGATGGCAACACGCAGACCCCGGAATCCAAGTCATTTTTGGTCAACGTGGAGAAAATCTAAATGGCCAGCCAAGACATCATTGCCCGCTCGGCCACCACGACCCCGTCGCCTTCGGTGCGCATCGAGGAGGAAGTGGCCAAGCTGATCGACACCACCAAATGCATCGGCTGCAAGGCCTGCCAGGTCGCCTGCGAGGAATGGAATGATCTGCGTGACGAAATCGGCTTCAACCGTGGCACCTACACCAACCCACAAGACCTGAGCGCAGAAACCTGGACACTGATGCGCTTCACCGAGTATGAAAACCCTGCCGGTAACCTCGAATGGCTGATTCGTAAGGACGGCTGCATGCATTGCGCCGAACCCGGTTGCCTGGCGGCATGCCCGAGCCCGGGGGCGATCATCAAGCTCGCCAATGGCATTGTCGATTTCAATCAGGACCACTGCATCGGTTGCGGCTACTGCATCACCGGCTGCCCGTTCAACATTCCCCGGATCTCGCAAAAAGATCACAAGGCCTACAAATGTACCTTGTGTTCGGATCGGGTCGAATACGGGCTGGAGCCGGCCTGCGTGAAAACCTGCCCGACCGGGGCGATCGTGTTCGGTACCAAAGAAGACATGAAAGAACACGCCGCCGAACGCATTGTCGACCTCAAGAGTCGCGGCTTCGAGCATGCCGGTCTCTATGACCCCGCGGGTGTGGGCGGCACGCACGTGATGTATGTGCTGCACCATGCCGATGAACCGTCGTTGTACGCCGGCCTGCCTGACGCGCCTGCGATCAGTCCGCTGGTGGGGTTGTGGAAAGGCGTGAGCAAACCGTTAGGCCTGTTGGCCATGGGCCTGGCGGTGGTGGCCGGGTTCTTCCATTACGTGCGCATCGGGCCGCAGGTGGTCGAAGAGGACGAAAATCCCCCAGGCAAGGACCCGGCTGTGCATGAGGTTGACCCCTCGGTTCATACCTATGATCCGCGGCGGGAGGACAGGCCATGAGCAACAAAACCATCCTGCGCTACACCACCGGCCAGCGCACCAATCACTGGCTGGTGGCGATCCTGTTTTTTATGGCTGCACTCTCCGGGTTGGCGCTGTTTCATCCGGCGTTGTTCTGGCTTAGCAATCTGTTTGGCGGTGGCCCGTGGACACGTATCCTGCATCCGTTCATGGGCGTGGTGATGTTCGTGCTGTTCCTTGGATTAGTGTTGCGCTTCTGGCGAGCGAATTTCTTTATCACCAATGATCGGTTGTGGCTAAAGCGCGTTGGCCGGGTGATCAAGAACGAGGAGGAGGGCGTGCCCCCCGTTGGCAAGTACAACGCCGGGCAGAAGCTGCTGTTCTGGACCTTGCTGGTCTGTATGCTGGTGCTGCTGTTCAGTGGACTGGTGATCTGGCGCGCGTATTTCAGCGCTTTTTTTGGCATCACCGCGATTCGCTGGTCGATGCTGCTGCATGCGTTGGCCGGGTTTGTTCTGGTGTTGAGCATCATCGTGCACATCTACGCCGGGATCTGGATCAAGGGTTCGGTCAGCGCCATGGTGCATGGCTGGGTCAGCCGCCCCTGGGCGAAAAAACACCACGAACTCTGGTACCGCGAAGTGACCCGCGACGAACACCCCGACCGGCCGATCAGCAAAAAAGGATAAGCACTTGCCGACGATTCTTGAGCCTGGAGAGATTGAAGCGGCGGCGACCTCACCGCCGTTTTTGTATCCGCCGCCACACAACCTGTTCACTTTGCGCGCATTGCGGCTGGAGCGCCTGGCCGAGGGGCATGCGTTGGCCGATTACCTGCGCCTGGTGGCTGGCCTGTGTCATGTGCAGCAAAGTCTGATGGACGATCCGCCCGTCACCATCTTGCCCGATCCCGAGCGGATCAAAGTCTGCCAGGAGCATGGCCTGCCACCGCTTGCCGCCGACACGTTGGTGCGCGAGGGGCATTGGTTGCCGTACCTCGACGCCTTGTTGCAACGTTACCAGGCACCGCCGCAACCCGCCGTAGAACAAGCCCTGGCGACGCTGCGCCATTCCGACACCGGACAACGCAAAGCCTGGGCAGTGGCGTTGGTCAGTGGCCAGTTCACGCTGTTGCCAGCGGCGCTGGTGCCGTTTCTCGGTGCCGCCTTGCAAGCGGCCTGGAGTCATTGGTTGCTGAGCACGCCGGATCTGGCGCTGAAATCCGGTGACAGTCTCAGCCAATGCCCGGCCTGCGGTTCGCCGGCAATGGCTGGCGTGATTCGACAACGGGGCAAACACAACGGTTTGCGTTATCTGGTGTGCTCGTTGTGTGCCTGCGAATGGCATGTGGTGCGTGTCAAATGCGTGTACTGCGAACAAAGCAAAGGCCTGGAATACTTCAGCCAGGAGGATGACCGTCACGCCGCCAATCAAGCTCCGTTGCGCGCCGAAACCTGTCCCGGCTGTCGCGGTTACCTGAAACTGCTGTACCTGGAAAACGACGCCGAGGCCGAAGCGCTGTCAGCGGACTTGGCCAGCCTGATGCTCGACATGCGCCTGGAACAGGAGGGCTACCTGCGTCCGGCGCCCAATCTGCTGCTGGCACCCGGGGGCGACTGAACGCATCTACACTCAGGCGCGACGGTCAATCGTTTCCAGGAGCGCCTGATGTCTTCAACCTCCGCCAGCCAAACCTTGCGGCTGCCTTCCATCGACAGTTTGCTGCGCCATTCTGCCTGCGAACCACTGGCCGAGCGCTATGGCCGGGAGTCGCTGCTGGCGAGCCTGCGGCAATTGCTCGATGACTTGCGCGAACCGGTTTTGACCGGGCAACTCAGTGCCGTGGAAATCAGCCCACAGGTATTGGCGGGGCGGGCGGGGGAGCGTCTGGCCCGACATCATCAAAGCCACGTGCGGCGGGTGTTCAACCTGACCGGCACCGTGCTGCACACCAACCTCGGGCGGGCGTTGCTTCCGGATGTCGCCATCGAAGCGGTGCAAATGGCCGCGCGTTATCCGCTCAATCTCGAATTTGATCTGCACAGCGGCAAGCGTGGCGACCGTGATGACCTGATCGAAGGCCTGATCCGCGAACTGACCGGTGCCGAAGCGGTGACGGTGGTCAACAACAACGCGGCGGCCGTGTTGCTGACGCTCAATAGCCTGGGCGCGCGCAAGGAAGGGATTATTTCCCGGGGCGAACTGATTGAAATCGGTGGCGCGTTCCGCATTCCCGACATCATGGCCCGGGCCGGGGTCCGGCTGCATGAGGTCGGCACCACCAACCGCACCCATGCCCGTGATTACGAAGCCGCCATCGGCCCGCGCAGCGGTCTGGTGATGCGTGTGCATGCGAGCAATTACAGTATTGAAGGGTTCACCGCACGGGTGCCCACCGCCGAACTGGCGCAGTTGGCGCACCAACATGGGTTGCCATTGCTTGAAGATCTCGGCAGCGGTAGCCTGCTGGACTTGACCCGTTGGGGTCTGCCGGCCGAGCCGACGGTGCGCCAGGCGCTGCTCGACGGCGCRGACATCGTCACCTTCAGTGGCGACAAATTGTTGGGTGGCCCGCAGGCCGGGTTGATTGTCGGGCGCAAGGACTTGATCGCGAAGATCAAGAAAAACCCGCTCAAACGCGCGCTGCGGGTCGACAAACTGACCTTGGCTGCGCTCGAGGCGGTGCTGGGTTTGTACCGTGATCCCGAGCGCCTGGCCGAACGGCTGCCGAGCTTGCGCCTGCTGACTCGCCCGCAGGCCGATATCCTCGCCCAGGCCGAACGGCTGCAAGCTTCGCTGGCGCACGCATTAGGTGACGGCTGGAGCGTCAGTGCGCTGCCGGCACTGGGCATGATCGGCAGCGGCAGCCAACCCGTGGCACGCTTGCCCAGTGCCGCGTTATGCCTGCGGCCGAAGGTGACCAAACGTCTGCGCGGGCGGCAGTTGTTGGGTCTGGAAGCCGCGTTCCGTCTGTTGGCCATCCCGGTACTGGGCCGCATCGACGATGACGCACTGTGGCTGGACCTGCGCCAACTGGACGATGAAGCCGCGTGGCTGGCGCAACTCGATCAACTGAAGGTGCCGGGGTGATCGTCGGCACCGCAGGGCACATCGATCACGGCAAGACCTCGTTGCTTCAGGCGCTGACGGGCCAATCCGGCGATCGTCGCCGCGAAGAACGCGAACGAGGCATGACCATCGACCTCGGCTACCTGTATGCGGCGCTGGAACCAGGCGCCGAGTTGACCGGGTTCATCGACGTGCCCGGTCATGAGCGGTTCACCCATAACATGTTGGCTGGGGCGCAGGGCATCGATCTGGTGTTGCTGGTGGTCGCGGCGGACGACGGCGTCATGCCGCAAACCCGCGAACATCTGGCGATTGTTGAACTGCTGGGCATTCCTTGGGCGCTGGTGGCGATCACTAAGTGCGACCGCGTCGATGCGGCCCGGGTGCAAGCCGTCCATGAACAGATGACAACGCTGCTGGCGCCCGGGCCGTATGCCAATGCGCGGCAGATTGCGCTATCAAGCGTGACGGGCGAGGGCGTTGAGGCATTGCGCCAGGCGTTGCTCGTCGCTCAGCGCGATGTGCTTCAACGCAATACGAACGGTGGCTTTCGTCTGGCAATTGATCGGGCTTTCAGCGTGGCTGGCGCCGGTATTGTGGTGACCGGCACGGCATTGTCCGGGCAAGTGACGGTAGGTGACACGCTGGTGCTCAGTCCGCAGGGCAAACCTGTTCGTGTGCGAGGGTTACACGCGCAAAATCAAGCCGCAGACACCGCGTTAGCCGGTCAACGCGTCGCATTGAACCTGAGTGCCGAGCGTTTGGCGCTGGAGCATATTCACCGTGGCCAATGGCTGCTGGCCGAGTGGATGTACGCCCCGACCCAGCGACTGGACATTGACCTGCGTTTGCTGGCCAGCGAAGCCAAAGCCTTCGAACACTTTCAACCGGTGCATGTCCACCTCGGCACTCAGGACGTGACGGGGCGGGTGGCGTTGCTGGAAGGCGCAAGCCTGGCGCCGGGTGGACGGATGTTCGCGCAAATCCTGCTCAATGCGCCGGTGCAGGCGGTCAAGGACGATCCTTTGATCCTGCGGGATCAGAGCGCGCAACGGACCCTCGGCGGTGGCCGGGTGCTCGATCCATTCGCCCCGACCCGACACCGGCGCAGCCCCGAACGCCTGGCACAGCTACAGGCCCTCGCCACCCGTCATTCGCTGGAAGAACTCTTGCCTGCGTTGTTGGCCAACAGCGAAATCGGTCTCGATCCACGGCAACTGGAGCGACAGTTCAACCGTCCACGCGCGACCTGGGCATTGCCCGATGACGTGCGCTTGATCGAGACCCGCCAGGGTCCGTTGTTGTTTAGCGCGCCGCGCTGGGAGGCGCTGAAAGCTCCCTTGCTGGAACAGCTCGCACGCTTTCATCAACTGGAGCCGGATCAAATGGGCCCGGACCGCGATCGCCTGCGTCGCTTCGCCGCCACGCCGCTGGAACGCCCGACTTTCATCCGCCTGCTCGACGAACTGCTAGCCAGCGGCGCCATCGCCGCTAACGGGCCCTGGCTGCATTTACCCGGTCATCAAGTGCGCTTGAGCGAAGAGGACGAAGCGCTGTGGCTGCGCATACAACCGCTGTTCGAACAGGCCGGGTTCGATCCGCCATGGGTGCGCAAACTGGGAAATGACGAGGCAACCGTACGCCTGCTGTTGCGCAAGATGGCGCGATTGGGGCTGCTGCATCAAGTGGTCCGGGACCTGTTCTACACCGACGCGATGCTCCGTCGATTGGCGGCTATGCTCTTGCAACTGGCCGAGCACAACCCGGTGATTCAAGTCGCAGCGTTTCGCGATGCGGTCGGTCTGGGTCGCAAGCGCAGCATTCAGATTCTGGAGTACTTCGACCGCATCGGCCTGACCCGACGCTTGGGTGATAAGCGCCAGATCCGTCTCGACAGTGCCTTGGCGCAACAGAAAGACGACTGAATTCAAGGAAGGCAATCGCGCCCGGTGGCGCGGCCGGGCTTCAAACCCGGTTGGGGACGGCATCCGTTCCCGGGCCGGTTCGACTCCGGCTGCCTTCCGCCATTTTGTAGATTCAGGCGTGGAAAGTCAGTCAATGTGCTGCATTTTCGGTTTTTTTTCGAAGTGCTGCGATGCAGAGCACACAGATCACGTCGCACTGGTAAATCACCGTCTATGCTGGCCTTACCGCTTCCCCACCTGCTTTGCATAAGCAAGGAGTCATCCATGGTGCCCACACCGCTGTCCGAGAAATCGTTAACACGCAGCATGCTCGATGTCCTGATACGTGCCGGGTTGATTGTTGTACTGGTGCTGTTCTGCTTCGAGATATTCCGTCCCTTTCGCGATTTGATGCTGTGGTCGGTGATCCTGGCAATCACGCTCTACCCGTTGCAACTGCGATTGATGGGTTCGTTCGGACGCAGCGAAGGGCGTGCTGCCACCGCGATCGTGCTGATTGCCATCGCTATTCTGGTGGTGCCGGTCTATCTGTTGGGCACCTCGATTGCTTCGTCGGTCGGGCAAGTCATCGACCTGGTGAAGGAAGGTACCTTCGTCATCCCGCCGCCGCCTGACACAGTCGCCACGTGGCCGGTCGTGGGTAAACCTATCTCGTCAGTCTGGCTGCAGGCTTCAACCGATCTTCCGGACCTGATAGCGAAGTACTTGCCGCAAATAAAAGGCGTCAGTGTGGGCTTGTTGACCAAAATTGCCGGCGTCGGCGCGGGTTTGCTGATGTTCATTGTTGCCTTGATCATCGCCGGTATTTTCATGGCGCATGGTGAGGCCGGCAGCCGCTGCGCAGTCGATATCGCCTCACGCATCAGCGGCCCTGAAAAGGGCCCGAAAATCGCCGAACTGTGCACTGCAACCATCCGCGCCGTTGCGCTCGGCGTGGTCGGCATCGCCTTCATTCAAATGTTGCTAGTGGGAATAGGCTTCGTGCTCAAAGGCATCCCGGGCGCGGGCATTCTTGCCATCTTTGTATTGCTGCTCGGCATCATGCAGTTACCGGCCACGCTGATCACGCTGCCGGTGATCATCTATGTGCTGGGCACCGAAGGGCCCAACACCAGGACCATTATCTTCTCGGTGTTTGTGTTCGTTGCCGGTCTGGTGGATAACGTGCTCAAACCGCTGTTGCTGGGACGAGGTGTGGATGTGCCGATGCCGGTCGTGTTGATCGGCGCGCTGGGCGGCATGGTCACGAGCGGCATCCTGGGCTTGTTCATAGGGCCGGTGGTGCTTGCGGTGGGCTACCAATTGTTCTGGCAGTGGGTTCAGGATAAGCCGGAGGAAGTGTAAAATCCTCAACCATGAACGCGCCAAGTCACGAGTTGCTGGACCGGGTGTTGGCTGCCCATGGTGGTGTCGAACGCTGGAACAGCTTCAGCAAAGTAGACACTACCCTCGTGACGGGTGGCGCTTTGTGGGTGATGAAAGGGCTGACGCAGGACAGTGCACCCCCGACTGCATTTCAAGGTCACGAAAAAACCACTCTTTGGGACCCACTGCACCGCGCATACTTCAACAGTTATGCGTTGTGGTCCTACCTGACCATGCCCTTCCAGTTCAGCCGCCGGCTGTCGTTACGCAAGATCGCTCGGCATCAGGTCAACCAGACACGAAGGCATTACTGGTAGCCATCGACCTCAGCGACATTCGCTACTCGTAATGCACGTTGCAATGCCCGCGGGCTCGGTCAATGGCAGGGGCCGGAGGAGGCGTTTTGAAACCATTTATGCCCGGACCGGGTACATCAACGTGGAACATGTTGCGCCAGGCGTGCCTGCAACGCCGGGATGCCGTGCCGCCAACCCTGACGGAACTGGCGGTCGTCCCCGGCATTCCAGAGGCGCGTTACTGGCTGGACCGGGAAATCGCCCCGCTGATTCGGGACGTGCATCAGGCCAACCTTCGAGAGGCCCATGCGCTTGCCAGAGCCGGGGAGCCGAATGACATGCTGCCGCTGGCCAACATGCTGGCGGTCTCCGGTGGTAGTGATGCCGGCACCTTCGCGGCGGGCATCATCGCCGGATGGACGTTGCACGGGACGCGGCCACTTTTCAAAATTGTCACGGGCATCAGCGCTGGCGCCCTGGTCGCCCCGTTCGCCTACCTGGGGCCTCAGTACGACGACATCATTGTGCGCATCTGCAGCGCCGTCGGACCCAAAGACATTTTCCATTCGCGCAATGTGCTGACCCGGCTTGCCAGCGACGGCATTGCGGATAGCAAGCCGCTGTCGCGGCTCGTCGCGCAATACATCACCGCTGACATTCTGGCGGCGATTGCGGCGCAGTACGCCAATGGACGACTCCTGATGATCGGCACCACCGACCTCGATGCAGGGCGGCCAGTCACCTGGAACATGGGCGCCATTGCCGCAAGCCGTGCGCCGGGAGCGCTCGACCTGTTTCGTCAGATCCTGATCGCGTCGATGAGTATTCCCGGCGCTGTCTCACCCGTCATGATCGACGTGGAGGTCAACGGCCACCAGTTCCAGGAAATGCACGTGGACGGCGGCGTCATCACGCAGGTATTTCTTTACCCTCCAGGCACCGTCATGGCGCTGAACAACGTCACGGGCGCGCGTTTACGCCGTGATCGGCATTTCTATGTGATCCGCAACGGGAAAATGGAGCCGCAGTGGTCCGGAACCAAGCGCCGCACGCTGAACATCGGTGGACGCGCCATCAGCGCGTTGATCCAGACGCAGGGAATCAGCGACCTCGACCGGATTTACCGAATCGCCCAGCAGGACGGGGCCGACTTTAACCTTGCGTACATCGGCTCCGATTTTCATCACCTTCGCAATCATCAGTTCGATGGCGAGTACATGAAGCGTTTGTTCGAGTACGCGTTTGAGCTCAGCGCGAAAGGTTACCCGTGGCATAAATCCCCCGATACCTGAATTTTTCATGTGTCTGTGACGGGATGTTTGTTGGACTGGGCCGACGCCATCGCGAGCAGGCTCGCTCCCACATGGGATCTCCAACAGACACAGATATTGTGTATGACAAAAATCAACTGTGGGAGCGAGCCTGCTCGCGATGGGGCCAGTCAGGACACCCCAACTACTGTTGGTTGTACTTGCGCTCATCCGGCGGCGGGAATGACTGGCGCAGTTGCTCTTGTGAAATTAATCGTGTAGTTTTTCATGAAATTATAAAAGCATAATTTCATGAGGTCTTCCGGACTTGTACCTATGAACAAGCAAGAAGAAATCGCCGCGCTGGCGATCCTGATTCACGATTTGCGCAAGCACAAGAAATACACCTTGAAGGAACTGGCGGACAAAATCGGCCGTTCCGTCGGCTTTCTCTCGCAGGTCGAACGCGGTCTGTCTCGGCCTACCGTGGCGGACCTGACGGCGATCAGTGAAACCCTGGACGTACCGACGACGTATTTCTACAGCCTGCCAAAACCCAAGGAGTTGCCTTGGGTCACGCGGCCGGACGAACGCCGCACGTTGTACTTCGCCAACGGTATTACCGACATTCTGGTTTCGCCAAAAATACGCGCCTCATTTTCCATGCTCGAAAGTCATCTCGAAGCCGGCGCCAGCAGCGGCGACCGGCACATGAGTGACAGCTCGGAGCAGGGTGGTTATGTGCTCGAGGGCGAGCTGACGCTGTGGCTGGGCGACGACGAAGACCCCGTTACATTGGTGGCTGGCGACAGTTTTCAGTTCGACAGCCATACCCGTTGCCGCTACGGCAACCTCACCGGGCACCTCACGCGAGTGCTTTGGGTTTACACCTGATGAAAAGAAAAGGACCAACAATGATGGATGCTACCTGCTCTGATCTGCTGGCTGAGGTGCGGGCCTTTCGCCAACGCTATCCCGAGGTGCGCTATGTCGACCTGATTTCCCTCGATATCCCGGGGCATTTTTATGGCAAGCGCTACCCGGTGGACATGCTGGAAAAGGTCGCGGCCGGCAGTGCGCTGAAACTGCCGCAGAACTGTGTGCTGCTGGGCGTACAGGGCGGGTTGTTCAAGATTGGTGATTACTGCTTTAACGATGGCGACCCGGATGCATTGCGTCGTMTGGTGCCGGGAACACTCAAACCGGTGAGCTGGGAAGGGCAACCGCTGTGGCAAATGCTGATCACCTCGGACGGCACTGAAAACCCCATCGTATTCGAACCGCGCCAGGTACTTGCGCAGGTCCTGGACAGGCTTGCCGGCAAAGGCATTCATCCGGTGGTGGCGTTCGAACTGGAGTTCTACCTGTTCGATAAAAAGCTGCGCGACGGGCTGCCGCAGTTTCCCCGCGACGGGCTGACGGACGATGCCGATGACCAACCCAACATGCACATCGAGCGCCTGTCACGCTTCGCTCCGGTACTCGACGACATGGTCGAGACCTCGCGGGCTCAGGGTATCGACAGCACGGTGATTACCGCTGAACTCGGGCCGGGTCAGTTCGAAATCAATTTCGGGCACCTTGACGATGGCTTGCGAGCGGCAGACTGGGCGGCGCTGTTCTGTCGCAGCAGCCGTGGCGTAGCGCTCAAGCATGGTTATCGTGCGAGCTTCATGGCCAAACCTTACCTGCARCACCCGGGCAGCGGGATGCACGTGCATGTCAGTCTCTACGACGCAGACGGCAACAACATCCTGGCGGCGAACCAACAGCAGGCATTGCGTCACGCCGTGGCCGGTTGCCTGGAATTACTGCCGCATTGCATGCCGGTTTTCGCACCGAACCAGAACGCCTACCGCCGCCTGGGCGGCACGACAAACATCGCCACGCGAGCGAGCTGGGGGTTTGAAGATCGCGATGCGTGCCTGCGCATTCCGGAGTCGGATTCCAAAAATTTGCGCATCGAACATCGTCTGGCGGGCGCCGATGCCAATCCCTATCTGGTGTTGGCAGCGATTTTGGTGGGACTGGAACATGGGTTGAACGCCGGCAAAGAACCCATCCTGCCGCTGAACGAAGACCGCAACAGTGGCGTCGACTTTCCACTGGAAATGCTCGAAGCCGTGCGCTCGATGCAGCATCAGCCGCAACTGCGTGAAGGTTTGGGGGCGGAGTTCGTGGATGTCTATTGCGAGAACAAACGTCAGGATCATCTGGCGTTCATGCAGGAAATCAGCGCACGGGAATACCGCTGGTATCTGTAGTCGGTGGAGACGGGCAATCGTTCAGTCCGAGTGATTGCCCGCGGCACTAGCGAGAAGATCGACGGTGTACAAGACGATTGAGCGCGAGCAGCGAACCGCTAACCAACAACGCAACACCGACCACCAGCAGCGCCGAAGGGCGAATCGGCTTGCCACTTGCCGAGAAGTACGAAGGGCTCCCGGCATTACCAAGAATGTCATCCGTCATTTGGGTGGGCAGATATTGCTGCGCGTCATAGGGCACGTTGTTCAGTGCCAGGCGCGCACCATCGCTCAGGGTCAACGTCAGGTTTTCAATGGTGCCGACGACCCGGCCGGGGTACACCGGCTCACCGGTCGGATCGAGTTGGTCGTACAGAAACTGTCGCCCCTCGAGCCAGCCGACTGCCGTTTGCAACTCAGGCCCCAGGTAATACTTTCCATCAAGAAAGAAGCCGGGGAAATGCGGCGTGCGTTCGAGGCTTTCGACGTGGTAGCGCTCGCCCGGCCTCATACCGGTTGCTGGGTCAATCATGGTGAAGTTCTCCTTGTGCTGATTCTGCGATAGAGAACAGTCGTAATCCTTAGGTTCCATCGGATTGATCGAAAGGCAGGCTGCGATGTTCATCCGCCAGGCGCAAAAGAATTCGAACTCTGCGGACGCGAACATTTCAACTCTAGACGAGACAGCCCTTGGGCGATTTTTCTTGGCGTGGGGATCGATTGAATGAGTCAGTGCGTATTGAACAGCCAGCCGATTTTCATCGGCTGTGCAGGCTGGAGTCTGGGGCGTGATTTGTTATCGACGTTTCCAGTTGAAGGCACCCACCTGCATCGCTATGCCTCGCGCCTGAACGCCGTCGAGATCAATAGCTCGTTTTATCGCCCGCATCGCCGGCAAACCTACGCGCGTTGGGCGGACTCGGTGCCGGACGGCTTTCGCTTCTGTGTAAAAGTGCCCAAGCACATCACCCACGAACGGCGCTTGCAGGACTGTGAACGTGCACTAGGTGAATTTGTCGGGCAGTGTTCAGGCTTGAACGATCGATTGGGCTGTTTGTTGGTGCAGCTTCCACCTTCATTGGCATTTGATCATTTGGTCGCCGAAGCCTTTTTCATTTCACTCAGATTTCTCTATGACGGGCCTGTGGCGCTGGAGCCCCGGCATGCGTCCTGGCTTGATGCCGAACCGTTATTGATGCATCACCGAATTGCCCGGGCAGCGGTCGATCCGCCGCGCATCAATCATGACAATTTGCCGGGAGGCTGGCCGGGGCTCAGGTACTGGCGATTGCATGGAGCGCCCCGAATCTACTTCAGCGACTATGAAGAGCCTGCACTGCAAGCCCAGGCGATCCAGCTACAGACAGCCAACGACGCTGGCGAATCGACGTGGTGCATGTTTGACAACACCGCCAGTGGTGCGGCGTTGGGCAATGCCTTGACGCTCACGAAATTGCTGGATGAACGTGGCGATCCTGCGGGCATGACCGTTTGTCGGCGGCGCTGAACACCGGTCAGCGCTATTGGCTCTCAATTTTTCATTGAATGGAGTCTGGCCATGTCGTGTGTGATCTGTGAAAACCCTTTTGCACGAACAGTCTGCGCAGGCGTGTGGCAGGAATTTCATTGTCCGGAATGCGGCAATGGGCGCGTTTCCCAAGAGCTTCTGAGCCTGATGATGTTGTTGAATTTGCAGCTTGATGTCAGACGAAGCCGAAAATGGCTTGAAGAACGCAAACCAACCGACCCGCTGCCAATGATGCGCGTGTCTGACATCTTGCTGTGCTGCAACGCCAAGGAATCTGTGGGTCCGGCCACCGGTGCCGAAGGTTAAACACGGCAGAACAAGGCATCTAGTTGCCATCCGCTACGTGGCGTTCTATCTCCGCTATTTTCTCGTTGAGCTTCTCTAAAGCCTGTTCCTTGGTGCGGGTGGAAGAGGGCGTGAGGGTTTCCTCCATGTCCTCTGCATCAGTGGGTGGGGCGTCTGGTTTCGTTTGGGTGTCTTTGACATCGTCATCGTTGTACATGTCGTTTACCTCTGTTGCGTGCATTCACTTGGTTTTTTCCGGGTCTTTGGAGTCGCTCGAAGTGGCTGCGTCTTTTTCTATGGCTTGCTCATCGGCGCCGGAGTTTGAACCCGCCGCTTCCTCACCCTTTTTGTTGGCCTTCTCATCGTTGGATTCGGCGGCCTGGGCCTGGTTAACGCCGGGGATAGCGGTAGATGGGGACGTCGTTTCAGCTGCCAATGCGAAAAACGAACCCATTGCCAGCAGGCTCGCGATGGCAAGGGAAGTAATTGTTTGGTTCATGATCCTGGTCTTCCTGCGAGGGGTATAAAACGTTGGAAAATCAGGACGAGGCAAAGGTGCTGACTCGCTGACGAGCGGCAGCACGGTCTCTCAGTGCATTACCTGTGGGAGCGTTGTGCATAGCCATGTCGCAGGCATAAAAAAACGCCGCTCCATCTCACGATGGGCGGCGTTTTCTATGGCGTTGTAACGTTAGGCTTGAACGACCGGAATGTTGGCGTTCGCAGCAGCTTCACGGAACTCGGCGATCTGGTCGAAGGACAGGTAGCGGTAGACATCGGCCGCCATGCTGTCGATCTTGCCCGCGTATTCCATGTACTCCTCGACGGTCGGCAGGCGACCCAGGATGGAAGCCACRGACGCCAGCTCGGCCGAGGCCAGGTAGACGTTAGCGCCGTCACCCAGACGGTTCGGGAAGTTACGGGTCGAAGTCGACACYACAGTGGCGTTCGGCTCTACACGTGCCTGGTTACCCATGCACAGCGAGCAGCCCGGCATTTCCATGCGTGCGCCGGCCTTGTTGTAGATGCCGTAGTAGCCTTCCTCGGTCAGCTGGTGAGCGTCCATCTTGGTCGGCGGCGACAGCCACAGACGAGTTGGCAGCTGACCGTCGACCTGTTCCAGCAACTTGCCGGCAGCGCGGAAGTGACCGATGTTGGTCATGCACGAACCGATGAACACTTCGTCGATTTTCTGACCTTCAGCGGTCGACAGCAGACGGGCGTCGTCCGGGTCGTTCGGTGCACAGAGAATCGGCTGGGTGATTTCGGCCAGGTCAATCTCGATGATTTCGGCGTATTCGGCGTCAGCATCGGCAACCAGCAACTCAGGGTTRGCCAGCCAGGCTTCCATCGCTTGAGCACGACGTTCCAGGGTACGCGCATCGCCGTAGCCTTCACCGATCATCCAGCGCAACAGGGTGATGTTGGAAGTCAGGTACTCGGCAATGGCCTTTTCCGGGAGTTTGATGGTGCAACCGGCCGCCGAACGTTCGGCCGAGGCGTCAGACAGTTCAAACGCTTGCTCGACGGTGAGGTTGTCCAGGCCTTCGATTTCCAGGATGCGGCCGGAGAAGGCGTTGATCTTGCCTTTCTTTTCTACCGTCAGCAGACCGGCCTTGATGGCGTAGTAAGGAATCGAATGGACCAGGTCACGCAGGGTGATGCCAGGTTGCATTTTGCCTTTGAAGCGCACCAGAACGGACTCGGGCATGTCCAGCGGCATGACGCCGGTGGCAGCCGCGAAGGCGATCAATCCGGAACCGGCCGGGAACGAAATACCCATCGGGAAACGGGTGTGCGAGTCACCACCGGTGCCGACGGTGTCCGGCAGCAGCATGCGGTTCAGCCAGCTGTGGATGATGCCGTCACCCGGCTTGAGCGAAACGCCGCCACGGTTGCGCATGAAATCCGGCAGGGTGTGGTGAGTCGTCACGTCCACTGGCTTGGGGTAAGCCGCGGTGTGGCAGAAGGACTGCATCACCAGATCGGTCGAGAAACCCAGGCACGCCAGGTCTTTCAGTTCGTCACGGGTCATTGGACCGGTGGTGTCCTGGGAAC